>VYCM01000019.1 GCA_009843915.1 Acidimicrobiaceae bacterium
GGCCGATGCCGGAGTTCGCGCCGGTGACGATGTAGGTCTTGCCGGCGAGGTCCTTCGAACGGACCGCCTCATCGATCGCGAGCTTCTTTCGCGCCATGACGATCTCCTTCTCCTCGTCACCGCCGGCTAGTGCGGACTCCCAGGAATCCGCTCAGTGATTCCTACAGGTTCCCAAAGCCATAGCGTCAAGCCTTAAGTCATCGGCTCTGACCTGAGTTCTCTTGCGAGCCCGAGACAGGACTCATACCCTACTGTGACAGGTGGTGCCATGCCGGGCTGTGACGGGCTAAAAGTAGGAGGTCAAAGCCCACGTCAGAGGTATTTAATGCCCATGTGTTTGTGCCGGCGTGTGCCACGCTGTAGCGTACAATGCCAGACGAAAAGTGGTAACATGAAGGGTAGCCATGAGTTCGAGTTCCTCCCGTCCGAAGGTGCTGACCGCGGCCTTCGTGCGCACCATCAACCGGGCCGGTCGCTACGGAGACGGCAGAGGCGGACATGGGCTGAGCCTACTGGTGAAGCCGACCGTGAACGGCCGCTGGTCAAAGACCTGGGCCCAGCGCATCCGCATCGGGGGCCGGGTCGTGAGCCTCGGGCTGGGCGCCTATCCGGCGGTGTCGTTGGCGCTGGCGCGTGAGCGGGCGCTGGCCAACCGCCAGGCCGTGGAGGAGGGACGCGACCCGCGCCGACGCCACGCGGTGACCTTCTCAGACGCGATGGTGTCGGTGATCGAGTTGCACCGCACCAACTGGAAGCCCACCAGCAACACCGAACAGTCGTGGCGGTCACTGCTGGCGAACCACATCGACGCCACGATCGGGCCGATGCCAGTCGCAGAGGTGGCCGCAGCCGATGTGGTGGCGGTGCTTGACCGGGTGTGGGACCGCCCCGAACTCGCCCGCAGAACCGCACAACGGATCTCCACCACCATGAAATACGCGATGGGCCGCGGCCTACGAGAGAGCGACCCCACCGCGGCGGCTGTGGCCGCGATGCCCAAACTGCGCCACCGCACCAACCACCAGCGGGCGCTGCACCACAGCGACCTCCCCTACGCGCTCCAAATGGTCCGCGCATCAGCCGCAGCCGCAGCCACCAAGCTGGCTCTTGAGCTGCTGGCTTTGACCGCGACCCGACCCGGCGAGGTCCGCTGTGCCACCTGGGACGAGTTCGACCTCGACACCGCGGTGTGGACCATCCCCGCAGCCCGCTACAAGACCAGCACACAGTTCCGCGTGCCACTCAGCAAACGAGCTGTTGAGGTGCTCACCGAAGCCCGCAACGGCACCACCGTCGACGCGCTGGTGTTCCCGTCGCCGGTGACGGGGCGAGCGGTGTCAGAGAACACCTACGTGAAGCTGCTGCGCGACCTCGATATCCCAAGCTCAGCGCACGGGCTGCGAGCCACGTTCCGTTCGTGGTGCTCAGATGCCGGCGTGCCCCGAGACCTCGCCGAGATGGCACTGGGCCACGCCGTTGCGGGCGTCGAGGGCGCATACGCTCGCTCTGACATGCTCGAGCGCCGCCGCACGCTGATGCAGCAATGGAACGACTACATCGCATAGGTCGGGGGCAGAGCCGACGGGATGTACTTCTTGAGGCATGCCGGACTAGACGATTTGGAGTGGATTACCTGCGACACAACGACGCAGTATGGGACGCCGCAGATGTTGGACCGAGCCACGTCCTCGACTAGTCGACACACTCGGTCATTCTGTGCTGTGACGCAGACGAATGGCGCGACTGGCAGATCAGGAGAAGTCCCTGAAGTCGACAGGCGCTCGCTGGGCAGCGCTGCAATGGGAGCATGCAATAGGCACGCCCGGTTCGGTTAGCCGACAGCTTCCTTCAGCGCGCGTCCGAGGCCAGGGCGTGGGGTTGCACGCCAATGCACTACTGCTCAATCACATAGGTCACAAGAATCCGATGGATCTCGCGTGCTGACAGTATCGGGGGCCTATATCGGATGGTGCCAAGATCGTCACCGTTGGGGATCGACGCTCATCCCAGCTAACCAACGCGTCGGATGCGTAGAAGCGGGCGCAGCGTATACAGATCGTGAGGTCCGGATGGGCTTCGTTGGTGCATTGGCCGTGTTCGTCCACGTTGTCGGCCGGCACCATGCCGCCTTGGCCGTCGGAGACCATTTCACCGAGTTCTAGCTTCGATGCAGCGGGTCATCGGTTCTTGCGGCGTGGCTTGTGCCGCATGAGTGCTTCGCCGAGTGATTCGGGAGTAGGTGCGTCGATGACGACGGGTTCGTTGAGTTCGTCTTCGGTGGGCTGGTAGTCGGGGACGTCCCAGCCGTCCCATCTGCGGTCGTCGGGTGTGCGAGGCATGGTTCCTGTCCGATCAGCAGCAGCCATCATGAACATTCGACTTCGTAGCCGTCGGCTTCGTGTTGGACGAGCACGTCGATGGTGACCTGGGTTCGGCCTCCGCCCCAGTAGTCGTTGCCCCAGTCGCCGGTGCGGCGCCCCTCGAGGGTCATGTGGACTTCGCAGTAGGCGCGGGCATCAACGCCGCCGATTACGACGTAGTAGCGGCTGCGATCGGCTGACCAGCACGCGTCGATCTCGTAGATGCCGTCGGCAGATGCGGTGGGTGTCGTGGTGGTGGGTCGTGTCGAACTGAGCGGCGTACAGCGCGAGTACTGGGCGGCTAACCCGGAAGCGGACCCGGCGGCCGCCGCTGTCAACGACCGGCCCGAACCAGCCGCTCAACACTTCACGCATCGCTCAGCAGCTTCGCCGGGTGCGCCTGTTGTATCTGTTGGTGGGACGCTGCCCGTCACCGGCGGATGAATCAGCGGTCATGTATCGAGAGTATCGGAGATTGTGTTTGGATGCTGTAGTGATGTGCTTGAGATTCAATTGTCCGGACCGCGCGACACCCAGGGGCAGCCCCAGAGCCTGCGCTATACCGGGTGAGGCTCGTGGTCCCGTCTGCTTCTATGCAATGTGGTTTGCCTGCTGGCTATTGTGGGCGCCGTGGGCGTCGAACTGCGCGAAGGTCTGGCTTTGGCGCGTGTCCGTCTGGCTTGTGGTCGTATGGTCGGAGGCGTTAACGCCATGTCGGAGTGTTATCGCTTCGGGGTGCCCGAGGGCCCCCACAGCGAGCCTTGGGGGGCCGAGTACCACCGCGAGGCAGTCCACGTCTACAACGAGTCTTTGCCGTGGACATATCAGCGCGATATCGCAAAGCTGTTCCGTGACAGCTTGAGTGCCATGGCAGAGGGTTTGATCCCCGCGGAGTTGGCCGAGGACTGGGCGATCGTCACCGCCTACATGCGCGAGGCTGCCGACGCGATCGAGGACTGGCTGGCGTCGGGCGAGCCTCGGCCGGACCGATCAGGTCTGGCGGTGTCTCCGGAGCTGATGGCTGACATTCCAAGGGTTGTCCACTGGGACGCCCTGGCTGCGTTGACCACCAAGGGCGGCACTCGCAGGCTGAAGGACGCCTGTGTCGCGGTGAAGCTGTATCTTGATGCTGAGGCGCCTCAATCCCTGAAGGCCTCTGAGCGGCTGATGCTGGGGAAGCTCGCATCGGGGGCGGCGATCTCGGACGTGGCGTCGGAGATGGGCTACTCAGAGCGCTCGATGTACCGCGAACTTTCCAGGCTGTGGGACAAGCTCGGGGTGTCAGGCCGAGCCGCCGGCGTGCACAAGGCAACTGCAGAAGGCCTTATCGACTAGCTCCGGCGTCCGCCGCCAAAGCGCATGCCGCGAAGATGTCGGCGGGCCGGAGGCTTCACCGCTCGGCCACCAGGTTCCGGATCGCATTCTGATTGCGCGCCAGTACCGACTCGGGATCGGCACAGGCGACGGCAACTTGAACAGGCGCAGGGCGTCGTCAAGGGGGCGGTGCTGTAGGTCGGTGAACTGCGCGATGACTTCCCATTGGTGATCGCTGGCGCCGTGCCCGGCGGCTAGGTCCTGTAGGTAAGTCAATCACCTCTTGTATGGCGTTGGGTGACTTGTCTGTTTCGGTCTCGGTGCGCCCTAGGGGTACGGCTTGGGCGACTCTCGGTGCGACTGCTGAGAGGTAGCGGCCCAGGGCCCACAGCGGGAAGTAGTTGCGGTACAGGTGGTAGTTGATCATGAACGCGGCGCCCATCTCTGCGCCCTGGAGGCTGTCGGCGGGAGCCCCCTTCTTGGTGGGCCTGTCGCCGTGGCCGTAGCCCGGGAAGCCGGTGCCGGTGAACTGCGGCTCGTCCCAGGTGCCGTCGGCCTGCTGGGTCGCCACCAGGAACTCGATGCCTCTGGTGACGGGCTCGCCAACCGCTTCGCCGGCGGCGATGAGCGCGATGAGGGCCCAGGCGGTCTGGGAGGCGGTGCTGTCGCCCTGGCCGCTGAGGGTGGGGTCCACGTAGCTCTCACACGTCTCGCCCCATCCGCCGTCGGGGTTCTGGGTGTCGACGAGCCACTGCACGGCCTTGCGCACCGCGGGCTGGGCCATGTCGACGCCGAGGGCCTCCAGCGCGGGGAGCACGGCGCCGGTCCCGTACAGGTAGTTCACTCCCCACCGCCCGAACCAGGAACCGTCGGGTTCCTGCTGCTGCCACAGGTAGTGGAGCCCCCGGCGCACCGCTGGATGCCACCTGGAGTAGCCGAGGATCCCGTACATCTCCAGCATGTGGGCGGTGATGTCGGCGCTGGGCGGGTCGAGCACCTCTCCGAAGTCGGCGAACGGGATCTTGGTGACCGAGCGGGAGTCGTTGTTGTGGTCGAAGGCGGCCCAACCGCCGTTGGAGGACTGCATTCCGGTGAGCCAGTCCACGGCCCGGTCGATGGTGGCCTCCTTGGCGGCGTCGCTGGCCCGGTCGGCGAGGTTGGTGAGTGCGAGGTTGGCGACGATCACTGACGAGTCGTCGATGTCGGGGTAGTTGACGTTGTCGAACCCGAACGCCCAGCCGCTGGGCTCGAGGTTGGGCCGCTTGACCGCCCAGTCGCCCGCGTAGCGCACTTCCTTGCCCACCAGCCATTCGGCGGCCCGCTGGATGGCGGGGTGGTCGGGCGACACGCCGGAGTCCATCAGGCCGCGCATGGCCAGCGCGGTGTCCCATGCGGGTGACAGGCAGGCCTGGACCCTGAGCGCGGCGCCGTCGGGCGACGGCAGGCTCCACTCGTTGCGGAAGCCCTGCAGCCCCTTGGCCAGCACGGGATGGTCGAGGGGGTGTCCGAGGGCGCTCAACGCGATCAGCGAGTACACCCACGGCGGCTGTATGCCGCCCCATGAGCCGTCGCCTTCCTGGTGCGTGACGATCCAGTCGACCGCGGCCCGCAGCGCCCGCCTGCGGCCGGGGACCAGGCGCAGCCCCCGCCACAGGCGCAGGGCGCGGTCCATGAGCAGGAACCCGCCCTGCACCGACAGCGGGTTGGGCTTGAAACGCGACACGGCCAGCGCTTCGGGGCCGTCGCGGCGCAGCTCCTCGATCCCGGCGCCCGCGGGCGGCGGGCGGGTCGGTTTGAGGGTCAACACGATGGTCATCGGCACGATGGTGGCCCGGGCCCAGCTGGAGAACCGGTAGATGTTGAAGGGCGCCCATTTCGGCAACAGCATGATCTCGGGGGGCATGGACGGGGTCGCCCTCCAGTCCAATTGACCGAACAGGGCCAGCCAGATCTTGGTGAACACCCGGGACTTGGGAATGCCGCCGTTCTCGATGATGAAGGCCCGGGCCTGCGCCATGTGGGGGGCGTCGGGCGGGTCGCCGGCCAGCTTGAGGGCGAAGTAGCACTCGATGGTGGTGCTGAGGTCTCCGGGCGCGCCGTAGTACATGCGCCACGAGCCGTCGGGCTGCTGGCGGCGGCGGATGTCGGCGGCCACACGGGGGATCCGGTCGCCCTCGTCGGACCGGAGGAAGCGGGTGAGCATGATGTACTCGGCCTCGATGGTGGGGTTGGACTCGAGCTCCCCCCACCAGCAGCCGTCGTCGCGCTGGGTGCGCAGGAAGTACTGCTGGGTGCGCTCCACCGCCTCGCGGACGCTCTGGTGAGCCTGGTGGTCGTCCATCATGGCAGTGCTAGGTCCGGCCGGCCGGCCGTCTGGCGGCGGCTGCGCTTCGGGGGGCGTTGGCGTAGCCGTGGTGGGCGAACCAGTCGACGGCTTCCCGGAACGCTTCGGCGACCGGCGTCTGGGGGAGGCCCAGTTCGGCGACGCTGCGCGACGGGTCCACCCACATCGGCGTCGAGGCCATGCGGGCCGCTTCGGGGCCGACCAGCGGGGGCCGGCGCAACGCCCGGCAGACGGCTGCGGTGGCGTGGGCGAATCCCACTGCCATCGCGCAGGGCACCCGCACCCGGGGCGCCCGCCGGCCGGTTGTCTCCGAGAGGATGCCGAAGGCCTGCGCCAGGGTGAGGTTGCCGTCGCGGCTGCCCAGCAGGTAGCGGGCACCGTCGCGTCCCCGTTCCAGCGCCAGCAGGTGGCCCTCGGCGACGTCGGTGACATGCACGAAGTTCAGCCCGGTCTCGACGTAGGCGAACATCCGGCCGCGCATGAAGTCGACGACGATGCGTCCCGTCGGCGTCGGCTTGTGGTCGCCGGGCCCCACCGGCGCGGTGGGGCAGACGGTGACGATGGGAGCACCCTGAGCCGCCATCTCGGCCACGATGCGCTCGGCCTCGAGTTTGGAGCGCTTGTAGGGCCCCATCTCGGCGCCGGGTCCGGCCACGTCGTCCTCGTTGGGGAGGCGACCGGTGTCTCGGACCGAGAAGTCGGTCGTTCCCACCGTGCCCGTGTACACGATGCGCGTCACGCCGGTGGCGAGGGCGCACTCCATGACGTTGCGGGTTCCCTGCGCGTTGACTTCGAGCATCTCTGCGGCTCGGGCCGGGTCGAAGGTGTAGAGCCCGGCCACATGCAGCACGGCGTCGCAGCCCTCCGCGGCGTGCCGCACCGTTTCGGGGTCGCGCACGTCTCCCGATACGACGACCAGCCGCGGATGGGCCGGCCCGGGCGAGGCCCCGTCCCGGGAGAGGGCGACGACGTGGTGGCCCCGGCGCAGCGCCGCGGTCACCACATGGCCCCCGATGAACCCCGAGCCGCCGGTCACCAACAGCCGGGCCATCACCGGCCCCCGGACGGAGGCATAGTTGAAGTGGACGGGCTCTCGGGCGCGACGTGTGCGCCACCGGGGAGGGCTCCGTCGGCGACGGCCTCAAGGACAGCCCAGGCGGCTTCTTGTAAAGCCCAACCTGCGGTTCGAGCCCTTCGTGCCAGGATGGAGAGATCTCGGGCGGCGCCCACCGATCTCAGCGCGCCGAGGGCGTGGATCCACTCTCTTCTATGAGGAGCCGTGGCCACTCTGGACACGAAGTCGGGGAGAGCGACATCAGCCTCGTCGACTACGCAGTGCAGCCCGATATGGGGCACGCCCCGGGCCTGGGCGGCGCCGGCGATCCAGTAGCCCTCCATGTCCACCACCAGGTGGTCGCCGCCGGCGCGAGCCCGCTGCTTGGAGTCGGGCGTGAGCAGCGGCTCGTCGGTGGTGAGCACCACTCCGGCGGGCGCGGCGATTCCGAGGCACACCAGCAGGATCGAGACGCGGGCAGCAAGATTAGCGTCGCCGACGGTCTCACCGTCGCCGTGGCGGTACGTGCCAGCGACAACGAGGTCACCTGGCCTCAGGGCGGGGTCTAGCCCGCCGGCGAACCCGAGCGAAACCAGCACCGCCTTCGGCTCGGCGTCGAGCATGGCTGCGGTGCGCGGTCCCGCAGCCCGGCCGGTGCCCACCACCGCGGCTCGCACGCCCGCAGCCGGGAGGCGGCCGCGCCCTGCCCGGGCGCGCCCGGAGGCGGCGGGCCGCCCACCGCGGCGGGCGACGACACCGAGTTCCCGGCGCGTCGGTGCGACCACCAGCACGCCACCGCGAGCCGACCGGTGGGTGGTCAAGGCGTTGTGGCCGTCCGCCCCGGTGCCTCGGGGTTGCTGCCGCCTACCGGTCCGGGCACACCGGTGTCCTGTCTGGGCGCGGCGGTGTCACGCCCGGTGAACAGCACGTCGCGGATGTCGCGGTAGGCGATGGCTACCTCGCGGCCGGTCCCGGTCTCGAAGAGCTGCGCGCGCCGATCCTCCCCCCGGTCGTCCCGGTTGAACAGGTACCCGACCACCTCGACGCCGGCCGCGGTGCGCACGGTGACGTCGCCGCGGTAGTGGAACGCCCGCTCCACCAGAGCCGCGATCTCGTCGCCGCCGTCGCCGGCGCCGCGGGCGGACGCGCTCATGGCCTCTAGAGGCGGCCGGTTACGGTTGCGACTGCGCTGTCGCGCAGTCCCCGCCAGGAGCTGAAGGTGGCGTGCACGGCCGAGGGCTCGTAGCCGCAGTGCACCATGCAGTCCTGGCAGCTGGGGTTGCCGCTGCTGCGCCCGTACTGCTCCCACTGGGTGTCGTCCATGAGCTCGGAGAACGTCGCGGCGTAGCCGTCCTGGAGCAGGTAGCAGGGGCGCTGCCATCCGAAGATCGTGTACAGCGGGTTGCCCCACGGTGTGCACTCGTAGTCCCGCTTGCCCATCAGGAACTGCAGGAACAGCGGCGACTGGTTGAACCGCCAGCGCTTGGGCTTGCCCTCCATGATCGCCGAGAACAGCTCGACCGTCTTCTCACGCTCCAGGAACGAGTCCTGGTCGGGGGCGGCGTCGTAGCTGTAGCCCGGCGACACCATCATGCCCTCCACCCCGAGGTCCATCATGGCGTCGAAGAAGTCGCGCACCCGCATGGGCTCGGCCGTGTTGAACAGGGTGGTGTTGGTGGTGACCCGGAAGCCGCGCCGCAGCGCCTCACCGATGGCGTCCACCGCGATGTCGTACACACCGTCGCGGCACACCGACAGGTCGTGCTCGGCCCGCAGGCCGTCCATGTGGACGCTGAAGCTGAGCCGCTTGGAGGGCTCGAACACGCCCTCCTCGAGCTTCTGCTTCAGGCGGATCGCGTTGGTGCACAAATAGACGTACTTGTTGCGGCTCGTCAGCTCGTGCACCAGCTCGCCGATGTGGGGGTACAGCAGGGGCTCACCCCCGGGGATGCTCACCACCGGCGCCCCGCACTCCTCGACCGCGGCCAGGCACTGCTCGACGGTGAGGGCCCGTCTCAGCACATGGGGCGGGTACTGGATCTTGCCGCAGCCGGCGCAGGCCAGGTTGCAGCGCAGCACCGGCTCGAGCATCAGCACCAGCGGGTAGCGCTCCCGGCCCCTCAACCGCTGTTTGAGCACATACGACGCCACCGTCCACGCCTGTGCTGCGGGAAGCCCCATGCGCGCCGAGTCCGTTCCTTCGATCACCTAGTCTTGCGCGCGCGACATTATAGAGAGTCGACCCACTACACACGTCAGAAGCGCCTCCATCGGCGAGGACACCGAGGAGGACCTCTGTCGACGCACGTTGTGGTAGCCGCCCAACGCACGGGACCGATGGCGACTCGAGCCGGGCTCATTCCCGCGACGTGTCCAGGGAGCTGTCGAGCCAATGGAGTGGGGTGGCCATCGCCCAGTGTCCCGGGTTGGTTGTGATCGCTTGGGACCAGCGGTCCGCCAGTTGCTGCAGAACGGCCTGTTCGCCCTGTCTGCCCGACTCAGCCCGTGGAGGGTCGATGGGGGCGTCCATCGCGGCCTGCCAGCGGCGCGGGCCCAGCGGCAGCACCGTGAACGAGATGATCGGGGAGCCTGCCAGCCGGGCCAGCGCGGCTACTCCTGCGGCCATCTGGACCTCGCTGTCCAAGAAGCGAACCCGGTGGGTGTGCCCGGCAAGCTCGCTGTTGTCGCCCAGCAGCAGCACCGCCTCGCCGGCCTGAAGCCGCCTCACGCTGCGCAACGCCGCGACCTGGCGATACATGATCCTCAACCCGACCGAGGCCCTCACGTGCTCGATGGCCCACGCGATCCAGTTGTCGGCCACGATCACATTGGTCGGCACCGGCACCCTGGCGCCGGGGATCGCGGTGGCCACCTCCCATCCTCCGAGGTGGGTTCCGGCTAGTATCAGGCCTCGGCCCTGGTTGACCGCCTCCTGCACGTGGTGCCAGTCCTTGTAGACGACGGTGTCGAGGAACTCCTGGGGCCGGCCGATGGCCCACAGCAGGTCGGCGGCGGCATGGGACTCTTTGACCATTACCTCGCGCACCAGCCGACCGACCTCGCGATCGTCGGGCGGCTGCGACACCGCATGGCACAGGTTGAACGCCAACTGCCTGCGCCTGTTGGGTCTCAGCGCCCACTGGATGTTGCCTGCGATCTCGGCCAGCGCGTGGGCCAGCCAGCCAGGAAGGCGTGAGCCGACCCAGGCCGCGCCGTCGATCACCCGGGCAAGACCGACCGCGGCCAGTCTCAGGATCCGGGTGCGTGGGGGCGCCGAGAACGGCCCTGCGAGCCCAATGCCCTCATCGCACTCCGAGCAGCGCACCCCACGACTCTAGGCTCGGACGTGGCCCTCGAGGTCGGCCCTTCAGGTCGGGCATACCTACCACGACAGCACAGACAGACAGACAGCAGTCCCATCGATCGCCGCGACGGCGCGGCTCAAGCACCGACGGCTGGAAGCTACCCTTACAGAGCTTGGGGATCTTTGGCTCCAAGTCCCCGCTTTGGGTGGTGTCCTCCCCGTCGAGTAAGTGATCCTCTTGTACCAAGGATCACGCCGGTGGCCCTTCACCGCCAGCAGGAGGCCATCGGGTTCGGACGCCACTGCCGTCAGTTCGGCGATCACTCTCACTCAGCGACGCCCCCGCCGCTTGCGTCCGCAGCCGGGTGGTGATCTGGAGCCTCGAACAGCCGAACAGAGAACCAGACGTCGAGCGGGCCGCTAAAGCCGAGGAGCGGCTTATGGAGATCCCCTGCGAATACCTCGGTCCCGACGGCCGGACCCTCGTCGACACCCCACGGGACCAGCGCCGAGACGGCATCGGAATCTGAGCGCCACGCCCGGATGGGTTCGCCCGGGTGACCAGCAGGGTCCGAGGGGGTGCGTTCCCCAGCGTTGCTGAGTGTCGTCTTGGGTGCGTTCGTGAGAGTTCCTGAGCGTTCGCGCTGGTGCGTTCCTGAGCGTTCGCGGCCTTGGGGCACTGTCTGTGGCCGTGGTCTTGTCCATCGGGAAGATCGGGGTCGCTCACGCCGACTACTACACCGGCCGGGCGTCTGGCCGCGAGGGCTACTACACCGACTCCGGCGAGAAACCGGGCCGATGGGCCTCCCGCGGGGCGATGAACGTCACCGAGGGCTCCCTCGTCACCTCGGCGGCGCTGCGGGCTGTGCTGGCCTGTTTGGATCCCGGCACCGGCGAGCAACTCGGCCGGAGATACAACCCCGCCGGCCGCTACACCGACGCGTTGGGGGTGAGACGCCGGCGCAAGGCCATGTCGGCCTATGACATGACCTACAGCGTGCCCAAGAGCGTCTCGGTGGCGTGGGCGGTCTCCGATGACGACACCCGCAAACAGATCGAGGCCGCCTTCGACGCCTCCACAGAGGCGGTGATTTCCTACCTGCAACGCTACGCGGTGGCGTCGCGGGCCGGCACCGGCGGCACCGAACGCGTCGAGGTCCCCGACGGAGCCACCGTGGCTCGCTTCGATCACCACAGTTCCCGCTCGGGGGACCCGCAGCTTCACGCGCATCTGCTGTTCATGAACCGGGTGCAGTGCGATGACGGGGCTTGGCGGACCCTCGACGGGCGGCTGCTATTTGAGCGTGCGATGCCGGCGTCGCTGTATGGGGCCGCGGTGCTGCGCATCGAGCTGTCCCAGCGCCTGGGATGGAACTGGGATCGCGTGGGCGCCAACCTGCACGCCGAGATCGCGGGCGCCGACCACTCGCTGTCGACGATGTGGTCCCAACGGTCCCGCGAGACGGCTCGCGAAGCCCAGCGCCGCATCCGTGACTTTGAGGCGACCAAGGGCCGCGAGCCCACCGCTGAGGAGCGGCTGGAGATCTGGAACCAGGCCACCGTCGCCTCGAGGGCATCCAAGGACCTGCACCCCCTCGGCGGCGACCCTCATGAGCGTTGGCGCCAGGAGGCTGTCGACGCCGACGTCGACCCCGACGCTCTGGTCGGGTCCTACCGCGACGCCGCCCGGGTCTATCCCGACACCTATGACCGGCCCGAGGTCATCATCGACTCGCACCTAGTGCACGTCGCCGGCGAGACCGTCGAGCACCTCACCGCAGTCGCTGAACAGATCGCCGCGGGGCTCACCGACGCCGACATCGACAAGGCCGTGCTGGCCACCATCACCGCCAGCGGAGCCCTCGCCGGAACCGACGCCGTCGGCGGCGCCGGGGTCGGGCTGGTGGACCGCCTCGGCGGAGCGCTGCGGTCTGAGCTCCACCGGCGCCTGATACACCACAACGACCGCTGGTACTCGCCGGGGCTGCTCGCAGCCGAGGTCACCACGGCCGCTTGGCTGTCCTCGCCCGCCCCAGGCACAGCCGCCGCTGCTGAAGCCCGAGCCGCTCGGCTCGACACCGACGGGCTGGGCGCGGATCAGACCGAGGCAGCCCGCCAACTGGTGGCCTCACTGACCACCGGGGCTGTGGTGGTCGGCCCCGCCGGGTCCGGCAAGACCGCCATGCTGGCCCGCGTCGCCGACGCCGCCGGGCACCACAACGTGGTGGCGGTCGCCCCCACCGCCGTAGCGGCCGCGACCCTTGGGGTCGCCATCGGAGTGCGCTCCGACACCGTCGCCCGGCTGCTGGTAGCAGCCAGAGACAACCCCACCTGCCCGGGTCCACAGCCCTCGAGTGGGCCCAGGTCTGCCGACTGCAACCCGGTTCCAGCGGGTGGCACTGTCATCATTGACGAGGCCTCCCAGCTGGCGACCCGGGACCTCGCCGCGGTGTGCGGCCTCGCAGCCGGCGCCGGGGCGCGGGTCGTCCTGGTGGGGGACCCGGCCCAGCAGGGGTCCATCGCCGCGGGCGGGATGTTCGCCGCCCTGGCCGAGTCCGGGGCCCTCACCACCGTGGCGCTCGCTGAGCTGTGGCGCTTCGAGGACCCCGAGGAGGCCGCGGTCACCGTCAAGCTCAGAGCCGGCGACCGCTCCGCCTTGGACTACCACCGCAGCCGTGGCCGGATCGGCTTCGCCGCCCACGCCGAGATCGCCGAGAAGGCCGCGCAGTGGTGGCAACAGCACTCAGAGGGGTCGACCGCGTTGTCGGCTCCCACCCGCACGCTCGTGGAGGAGATCAACGCCGAGATCGCCGCCCGCCGCGCCGCCGCCGGCGAGACCGGCGAAGCCGTCGTGGGTGAAGGACCGGCCACCATCCGCGTCGGCGACATCGCCGTCACACGTCGCAACTCCCGGCGCCTCGTGGCCAGCGACTCCCAGTGGGTCAAGAACGGTGACCGGTGGGTGGTCGAAAGGGCCGCTGCTGCGTCGAGCATCAGGCTGCGGCGCTGCGACACCGGCGCCACCGTCACAGTGCCGCTCGCCTACGCCTCCAAGCACCTCCAGCTCGGCTACGCGGTCACCCAGACCCGAGCCCAGAGCGTCACGGTGCAAGCGGCCTACACCGTCGCCACCGCCAGCACCCGCCTGTCCGAGCTTTATGTCGGGCTCACCCGCGGCACCCGCTCCAACCATCTCCTCGTTGTCACCGACGATCTCGGCTGCGACGAGGACAGCCCCCCGGACCAACTCGACCCCGACGAAGTTCTCGCCGGCATCTTCTCGCGGCGAGCACACCAGAGCGTCGCGGCTGACCCTGCCAGCGGAGCCGCAGCCCGAGCCGCGGCGGGGGCCCATCTCGCCGCGGTGGCCGCCACCGGCCACACCGCTGCGCTGCCGGTGCCTGCGGGCTTCGACGCTGCTGAGGTGCTCTTCCAAGCAGACCACAGCGAACTACGGCGCCGGGCCGAGGACTTCGAGCAGTACGTCGAGGGCGGCATCGAAGCCTGGTACGCCCAGTTCGCCAACGACGACGAACAACAGCAAGACGACGACGAACTACTTGCCGCCCTCGACGAGTGGCGCAATTCCGGCCCCCAAGCCGTCCCCAACATCGCCAGCCCCGCCCACCTAGGGGAAGGGCCTCCGGATGACCCCGCGCCCGACAGCGCGCTCCCCGCAGTGG
>VYCM01000017.1 GCA_009843915.1 Acidimicrobiaceae bacterium
ATGATCATGTCGTGGCCGGCCAGCAGGGCGTTCTCCACCTGGGGGATGACGGTGTTGTGGTAGCCGAGCACGTCGTCGAACAGCGGCTCGGACGAGCGGATGCGCTCGGTGGCGTTACGCCGCAGCTCCTGGCGCACCGGCACCGACGCCCAGCCGGAGGCCCGCAGTTCACCCAGCGTGGTCGGTCTGGACTCAGACATCGCCAGCCACCCTACCGGCGCCATGATGGCCGCAGTAACGGCGAGGCGGGAGCATCACTACCGGCGCCGTGATGGCCGCAGTAACGGCGAGGCGGGAGACGGCGGTGGTCGACTTGCAAGCGAGTAGGGCGAAGCCCGTGCGAGCAAGCGACCACCGGCGGCCACCCGCCGGACGCAAATCTCGGGACGATTCCGGGTACCTACCACCCAAAACCAACCCGAGATTTCCAGGGCGAGGTCGGACGCAAAATCTCGGGACGATTCCGGGTACCTACCACCCAAAACCAACCCGAGATTTCCAGGGCGAGGCGGGAGACGCCGGCCGGGCACGCCAACTACGGCAGCTAGCTTGGGTTCGTGGAGCTGGGCGGGATGTGGCGGGTCGCGGCGGCCACCGAGGGACGGCGGCGCACGTTCCACGAGTTCGACCACGACGACTCGCGCTGGACGACGATGCCGGTGCCCGGCCACTGGACCCAGCCGGCAGCCGGCGGCGAGGGCGCACACCTGGCCGTCGAGGAGTCGGTGCTGTACCGCCACCGCTTCGAGGGACCGTCGGAGGCGGTTGCAGCTAGCGTCGAGGACGCGACCGGGAGCGAGCACGCAGCCAGCGTCGAGGACGCCGGCGACGGAGCGGACCCCGCCGGGGGCCCTGGCCTGCGGTGGTGGCTGCGGCTTGAGGGGTTGGCCCAGCAGGGGGACGTCTGGCTCGACGGCGCCTATCTGGGCCACACCGACGGGTACTTCGTGCCCCACGAACTGGAGGTGACCGAGCAGCTCGCAGCCCGGTCCGAGCACTTGCTGGCCATCGAGGCCACCTGCCGCCGCTTCGGCGACCCCGACAACCGGACGCTGCTCACCGGGGCGTTGCAGGATCCCGAGCTGTGCGGGGTCGACGACCTGATCGTGGGCGGGGTGTGGCGGCCGGTCCGGCTGCGGTCCTCGGGACGGATCGCGATCCGCCACGCCCGGGCCGTCTGCGCCGATGTCAGCACCGGCGAGAACCGGGCCCGGCTGGAGCTGAGGGCGGTGCTGGACGTGCCCGGCGGCGGTCCGGTGGATCTGGGAATACGGGTGGCCGGCACCGAGCACGTCCACAGCCACCATGCCGCCGACGGGGAGAACCGGGTGGAGTGGACCGTCGACGTCGACGATCCCCCGCTGTGGTGGCCCCACTCACTGGGCGACCAGCATCTTTGCGACCTGGTGATGGAGGCGTTGACCGGCGACGAGGTCCACGACCGGAGGCATTTCCGCATCGGGTTCCGGTCCGTGGCCATGCGCCGCTGGGTGCTGTACGTCAACGGTGAGCGGCTGTTCGTCAAGGGCGCCAACCTGCTGCCCACCCGGCCGCTGCTGGGCACGGCCACGGCATCGGAGGTGGCCGACGACATCCGGGCCGCACGCAACGCCGGCCTCGACCTGGTGCGGCCGGTCGCTCACATCGCCCGGCCCGAGATGTACGACGCGGCCGACGAGTTGGGCGTGCTGGTGTGGCAGGACCTACCGGTCCGCGGCCTCATGAGCCGCAGCGTCGCCGACGAGGCCCGCCGCCAAGCCCGGGAGGCCGTCGACCTGCTGGGCCATCGCCCCTCGGTGGCGGTGTGGTGCGCGCACGACCAGCCGTACTCCCGGGCCCGCCGCCCCGGCCGGACACCGGCGGTGGTTCGCCGCCAGGGGCCGTCATGGAACCGCGACGTGCTCGACCGGCGGCTGGGCCGGGTGCTCGACCGCTGCGACGGCTCCCGCCCGGTGGTGTCCCACACCGGCGTGCCGCCCCGCGCCCCGCTGCTGGACGGCACTACCAGCGAGCTCTGGTTCGGGCTGCACGGGGGGCGGGCCGCCGATGCGGGTCCGGTGTTGGCCCGGGTGCCGGCCATGGCCCGCTTCGTGTCGGCGTTCGGCACGCCGGTGGCCGACGACCAGCCCGAGGTGGTCAAGACGACCATCGAGACCCTGCGGCGGCTGAAGTACCGGCCCACCGGCGGTTTCCTGCTGCACGCCCTTGCCGACGCGGGCGGCTCCGAAGGCGCCGCGGCGGCCGCGGGGACCGACGGCGAGTTCGGCGTGCTGGACGGGCTGCGCCGGCCCAAGCCGGGGTGGTGGGCGCTTCAGGAGGCGTGCCGCCCGCTGATCGTGGTGGCCGATCAACTGCCCGAGAGCGTGAGGGCCGGGGAAGTGCTCGATCTCGCCGTCCATGTGGTCAACGACACTCGTCTCGATCTGGACGGCATCGTGGCCCGGGCCCAGGTGCTCGGAGGTGACGGCCTCGTCCTGAGCGACCACCGATGGGCCGGGGCGGCCCCGGCCGACAGCTGCGTGCTTGTGGGCCGGATCGAAACACTCCTGCCGGTGACCCTCCAGCCTGGTCAGTTGACGGTTGAACTGACCCTCACCGCAGCCTCACCTGCCGGCGCGGATCAGGGCGACGCACCGGAAGTCATCGCCACGAATCGCTACACCGCCATGGTTGCCTAGACAACCGTTCGCTCTTGTCCGGCACACGCGGCCGCGCAACTGCTAGCGATATTCCCTGTGCCTATATTGTTGCCACCCCGAATCCGAGAGGCGGGCAGGAGCAGCGATGTACGAGCCGACCGATCTAGCTTCAACTGCGACGGAGTATCCCGCAGGGTCCGAGATCCGCGAGAGTGACTGGCACATCCTGGCCGGGTTCTGGCATCCGGTGGCGTTCTCGTCGGACCTTGCCGACGGGCCGGTGGCGTCGAAGCTGCTCGACGTCGACCTCGTCGTCTACCGCACCAGCGAGGGCGCGGCGGTGGCCAGGGACCTCTGCGTGCATCGGGGCTCGAAGCTGAGCGGCGGCTGGATGAGCGACGACGGCGCCTGCATCGTGTGCCCGTACCACGGGCTGCACTACGACCGCTCGGGCCAGTGCACCTGGATTCCCGCCAATGATCCCGACAGTCCCCCGCCTGCCAAGACCATGCGGCTCTTCAGCTACCTCGCCGCCGAGCGCTACGGGATCGTGTGGGCATGCATGAAGCCCGAGCCCCTCCGCCCCCTCCCCGAGTGGCCGCACCTCGACGAGTTCGGGCCGGAATGGCTGCGGATCCAGATCCCGAAGGGCACATGGGCTGCGACCGCCAGCCGCCACTGCGAGAACTTCAACGACATCGCCCACATCTCCTGGGTCCACATGAAGACGTTCGGGAACCGGGCCAGACCCGTCGTGCCCGACTACACGCTGGAGCAGACCGACTACGGCCTGTACATGGCGCTGCCCTACATCGAGGTCGAGCGGGGCTTCAACGACGACCTCGGCGAGCGGGAGCGTGAGGTCTTCTACCAGCACCACTTGACCTACCCGTTCGCGACCGACCTGAAAGTGGACTACTACGAGGACGACGGCGAGAGCTTCGTCACCAGCCACTTCTTCGACATCGGTTCGCCCGTCAGCGCCCGCACCACCGACATCTACCAGGTCTCGCTGACCAACATCCCGGGCGCCACCGTCGAGGACTACGCCGAGTACCAGCTGGTCACCAACAGCGAGGACATCGTGATCGTCGAGAGCCAACGCCCCGAGAACGTGCCGCTCAACCTGGCTGCCGAGACCCACATCCGCGCCGACCGGCTGTCGGTCCGGTACCGCCGCGACCTGGTGGAGATGTTCGGGCTCGGCGCACCGGAAATGGTCGCCTAGGCGTTAGCGCTACAGGCCGGGCCGGGCCCGGAGGTCGGCTAGCAGAGGGACTTCCAGAGGCGCCGGTAGGCGATGGAGAAGGCGTCGGTGGGCAGGGCCACCTCGCCGGTGTTGTCCAGGCCAAACGACACCTCGCGAGGCTGAAGGGCCTCGCAGATGACCTTGTCCTCCTCGTTGACGGCATCCTGGAAGTCCCGCCATGGCTCCAGCGGGTCGCCGCCCAGGTTGGTGCGGGCGCTCTGCTGGAACACCAGGCTCGAGGTGGCCGACTCGGGCAGGGCCGTCAGCTGGATGCACTCGACCTCGCCGTCGGGGTAGGTGATGGTGAGCATCGACGAGAACGGGAACGTGAAGTCGTAGCGGTAGGAGGCCTCGACCTCCTCCACCGCGCCGTCGAGGGTGTTGCGGTACTGCTGGAACACCTTGATGTTCGAGGCGAAGCCGGTGTCGGTGGCGACCACCTTCTGCGGGCCCACCGGGCGGTCGCTGGGCCCGAACGTCACCCGGTGGATGGTCGAGAAGTGGGCGATGTCGTTGAAGTTCTCGGCCACCCGGCTGGCCGACACATCCCAGCGCACCGGACCGATCTGGAAGGCCTGCACATCGGGCCGGTCGTAGAACCCCCAATCGGGCGGATCGTCGGCGGCCGGCTCGCCCTCGCAGGCCCACACCAGCCCGTGGCCCTCCCGGGTGTGGAGGGTGTCGAGGGTCAGCCGCTTCGGCAGCCGGGCGTCGGGGCGAGCCGGGAAGGCCACGCACCGTCCGTCGGCTGCGTAGCGCAGGCCGTGGTAGGGGCACATCAGGCAGTCGCCGTCGTAGGAGCCCATGCTCAGCGGGCTGCCCCGGTGGGGGCAGCGGTCCGAGGCCACGCAGGCCTCACCGCCGCTGCGGAACACCACCAGGGGCCGGCCCAGCATCACCACCCCGACCGGACCGTCGTCGATGGCGTCGGAACGGGCCACCGGATGCCAGTGCCGTTGCAGGACGTCGAGTTCGGCCGGCTCGCTCATGGCGCTGCTCAGGCCGCCGCCGGCCCGAGGACCGGGTCGAAGGTGTCCATGGCGGCCACGTCGACCGTCCCCACGTCGGTGATGGCGTAGTCGGGTATCGAGGTGATGGGCAGGAAGAACAGGTACATGAACGGCCAGTCCACCGTGCAGCCCAGCGCCTTGGCCGCCCGGTCGAGCCGCTCCTCCTCGGCCAGCATGTCGGCCGGGTCGAGGTCGGACACGATCCCGCCGATGGGCAGGGGGAGGAACTCGACCACCCGGCCCCCGTCCACCACCACCTGTCCCCCGCCGTGGGCCGCGAGATGGTTGACGGCTGTCGCCATGTCCTGCGGCGACGTCCCGATCACCACAATGTTGTTGTCGTCGGGGGCGCTGGAGGTGGCCAGCGCGCCGGAGCGGATCCCGAACCCGGCGATGAACGCGGTGGGCCGGTTCGAGTTCTTGCCGTAGCGCTCCACCACGCTCACCAGGGCCACGTCGTTGCCGATGTCGGGCTCCACCCGGCCCGCCGACGCCTGCAGCACAACGTCGCGGCGCTTGCGCACGAAGATCTGCTCGGTCACCTCGATAGCCAGCACCTCGGCCGGGCCGTCGGGCAGGCCGGTGCGCACCGCGAAGTCCTCCGCGGTGGCGGGCTCCATGGGGAACGGGCCGGTCAGCAGGCTGTCGCGGCTGGGCGGCTCCAGGTCGATGGCCATCTCGCCGTCGCGGGCCACCACCTGCCCGCCGGCCATCACCATCGAGGGCCGGAAGTCGTCGAGGTCCTCCACGAAGAGAATGTCGGCGTAGCGGCCCGGCGAGATCGAGCCGACCATGTGGTCGACCCGGTAGGCCTCGGCGCCGTTGATGGTGGCCATCTGGACGGCGGTCATGGGATCGACGCCGGCGTCGACCGCCATGCGCACCATGTTGTCGAGATGGCCGCGGGCGAGCACGTCGCTGGCCACCACGTCGTCGGTGCAGAAGCTCACCCGGCGGGCCGAGCCCGGCGCGTGCTCCAGCACCAGCCGGATGTTCTCGGTGAGGAAGTGGGCGAACGACGACTCCCGGATCACGACGTACATGCCGTTGCGGAGCTTCTCGAGGCACTCGTGGGAGTCGTAGCTCTCGTGGTCGAGGCGGATGCCGCCGCAGGCGTAGCTGGTGAGATCCGCTCCGGTGGCCATGGGCGCGCAGCCCAGCACCGGCAGCCGGTTCTGGCGTGCCATCTCCATGGCGGCCAGCACATCGGGGTCGCCGGTGGTCACGAACTCCCGGACGGTCTCCCACACGCCCACGCACTCGGGCCAGCTCTGGGCGGCCCGGTGGTCGTCGGGTCCGAAGTAGTGGCCCACGGTGGAGGTCGGGAGGGTGTAGGGCGTCTTGCAGGGCGCGCCCCACAGCACCCGCAGCGGGGTGGCCTGCGACTCCCGCAGGAAGGCCTCGGCCCCGGCCAGCCCGGCCACCACCAGGATCTGGTCCAGGCCCGACACAACGTTGGTGGTCCCCAAGGGCACCAGCATCTTGGCCGCGCTGGTGATCGACAGCTTGGAGCACTCGATGTGCTGGTGGCCGTCGAACAGGCCCGGCACCAGGTGGCGGCCGCGGGCGTCGACGATCTGGGTGTCGGGTCCGGTGTGGGCCGACACGTCGCCCAGCGCCACCACGGTGTTGCCGTACACGGCCACGTCGGCCTCATAGATCTCGGCCGACACCACGTTGACGAGCCGCCCGCCCCGCACGACGGCGGTAGACGGGATCTGGGCCGCGCCGGCGGCCACCAGCTCCGGGATCGGGGGCTGGCCGGCCATCAGGCGCCCGCCACGCTGGCGTCGACCCGGCGCAGGTACTCGGCCCGGCTGTCGTCGTCGAGCCAGCTGATCTCGAACGAGTTGCGCACCAGGCGCACCACCTCCTCGGTGCTGAGCCCGACCTCATCGTGCACCCGCAGGAAGTTGTCGGCCACGTAGCCGGGGAAGTAGGCGGGATCGTCGGAGTTGAGGGTCACCCGCAGGCCCTGCTCCAGCATGGACTTGATGGCCGTGGCCTTGGTGCCGTCGGTCACGTAGGCGTTGGAGATGGGGCAGACGGTGAGGCCCAGCCCCCGCCGCTTGATCTCGGCCACCAGCGCCTCGTCCTCCAGGCAGTTGACGCCGTGGTCGATGCGCTCGACGCCGATGTCGTTCAGGCACTGCCAGATGTGGGCCACCGAGTTCTCCTGGTCGACGTCGCAGTGCATGGTGAGCCGGTAGCCCTGGGCCTTGGCGTCGGAATAGACGTCACGGAACTTGATGGGCGGGTTGTTCCTCTCGTCGGAGTCGAGGCCGACGCCGAGGATCCAGTCCCGGTACTCCTTGGCCTGCTCCAGGGTCTCGGCCGCGGACTCGGCCGACATGTCCCGCAGGAAGCACATGATCAGGTGGGATCGGATGCCGAGGCGCTGCTGGGCGTCGGCCTGGGCCCGGCGCAGCCCGGTGATCACCGTGCCGAACTCGATGCCGCGGGTGGTGTGGGCCTGGGGGTCGAAGAACATCTCCACGTACACCAGGTTCTGGCTGGCCACCTTGGTGAAGTAGGCCATGGCCAGGTCGTAGAAGTCCTGCTCCACCAGCAGGACGCTCATGCCCTCGTAGTACTGGGCCAGGAACGACGGCAGGTCGTTGAAGTCGTAGGCGGCCCGCATCCCCTCGACGCCGGCATAGGGGAGGTCGAGGCCGTTGCGCTCGGCCAGGGCGAACTTCAGCTCGGGCTCGAGGGTGCCCTCGATGTGCAGGTGGAGTTCGGCCTTGGGGATTGAGTTGATCAGGTCTTCGACGGAGCCCATGGCATGTCCTCCCTTGTCTCGGTTCTATCGGTGCGCCTCATGGTGTGTCTCAATCGGTCAGCCTCCGGCCGCCACCAGTATCACCCTGGCGGGCGACTCCGATGCCAGGCGCCAGCGGGTCTGGACCCACGCCGAGTGGAACATTACGTCGCCGGCGCTGAGGGTCACCGGCGGTCGGTCCTTGAACTCCACATGCAGCGATCCCTCGATCACATAGATCGCGGTCTCGTCGGCGGACTCGAACCACTCGTCCACGTCGGGCCCGGGCTCGATCCGGAAGTCGCCCAGTTCGGTGATGCGCCGCCCGCCCCGGTAGGCCGTGCGAGCCGTGGTGGCGTTGGGCAGCTCGCTCACCGGCATCTGGTTGAGCTCCGCCGCCCGCAGGATCTCGACCCGGGTGCCGGACGGCGGATCGGGCAGCAGGTCGGACGGTCTCACGTCCAGGGCCGCGGCGATGCGGTACAGCGTGGCTATGGCCACCGACGTGTGTCCGGCCTCGAGCTGGCTGAGGAACGGTTGGCTCACATCGGCGGCTGCGGCCAGCTTCCGTCCCGACAGCCCCCGCCGGGCGCGGATCGCCTTGACTTTGGCTCCGATCTCGCGGCCCAGATCATCCGGCATGGGGCTGCGTTCCCATGTTGAGCCGGATCGTGGTACAAACCGGAGCGAACCGGACGGCCCGGTCCGATCGCGGGATTGGAGAGGCTGAGCCTGTATGGCTGGTGCGAACGGCGAGTGCCAGAACGGGGCGGTCCTGGACCAGTGGCATCCGTTGGGCGCCATCGACGAGGCGGAGCCCAACGTGGTGCACGTCACCCGGCTCCTGGGCGAGTCGATCAGCTTCGCGGTCACGCCTGAGGGCCGCTCGGCCGTATGGCGGACCCGGGGCGACCTGGCCGCCGGCATGCCCGTGGACCCGGAGTCGGTGGCCGGCACGCTGCCCAGCCGCTGCGAGTTCCTGTACGTGTGGACGAGCCTGGGCGACCCGCCCGAGCGGTCCTTCGACATTCCCGAGTTCTTCGAGCCCGACCGGCGCAACTTCAACGCCTGCACGATCGGCCTGCGCACCTCCGCGCCCCGAGCGGTCGAGAACTTCCTCGACATGGGCCACTTCCCGTTCGTCCATGACGGCCTCCTGGGCTCGGAGCCCCGCACCGAAGTGGTCGACTACAACGTCCATGTCGACGGCGACACCAACGAGGTCTGGGCCACCGAGTGCCAGTTCTGGCAGCCGGCCGCGTCGGCCACCGCCACCGAGGGCCAGATGGTCGACTACGTCTACCGGATCATGCAGCCCTACTCGATCCTGCTCTACAAGTCGTGCCCGGCCGCGCCCGAGCGGATGGACCTGATCGGGCTGTTCGTGCAGGCGACCAGCGAGGAGCATTGCCGGGGCCACATGTTCTTGAGCCTCATCGACGACGAGAGCAGCATCGGGCACATCCGGCGGTTCGTGCAGACCATCTTCGCCCAGGACGTGCCCATCATCGAGAACCAGAATCCGAAGCGGCTCCCGCTGGACCCGCAGGCCGAGACCCCCATCCGGTCCGACCGGGCGTCCATCCTCTACCGGCGCTGGCTCAGCGACCTGGGCGTCACCTACGCGGTCATACCAGCGGCCTGAGTGCATTGACAGGGTGATAACTGGTTCTTATCATCTGATCGCAGTTTGCTTCAAGCTGATCCGCATGCAGTCAGCACCCGTTCATCGGCCTGAGCGGGCGAGGAGGATGACCCGGTGACAGCCGATCCGTTCACGATGTGGCATCCGGTGGCGTCGGAGCACGACGTGCCCTACCGCCACGTCCACCACGGTCAGCTGCTGGGCCGGGAGCTGGCGGTGTGGCGGGCCGACGACGACTTCGTGAACGTGTGGGAGAACCGGTGCCTGCACCGGGGGTTGCGGCTGTCGATCGGCAGCAACGACGGCACCGAGTTGCGCTGCCAGTACCACGGCTGGCGCTACGCCAACCGGTCGGCGGGATGCACCTACATCCCGGCCCACCCGGCCGACGCCCCGGCCCGGACTATCTGCAACCGGACGTTCCCGTCGGTGGAGCGCTACGGGCTGATTTGGTCGGGCGAGTCGCCGGTGGGCGAGCCGCCGACCGTCGACGTGCTGGAGGCGGGCACCCCGTTCGGGCTGCGCAACCTGCCGGTCCACGCTTCGGCCGAGCTGGCCGTCCGGCATCTGCAGGCCCATCGTTTCCTGCCGTCCGGCCGGCTGGGCGCCGAGTCGGCCGCGATGTCGGTGGAGTGGGCCGACGAGTACGCGGTGGCGCTGACCGCCACCACCGACACTGACGACGGCTCAGCGTCTACCGCCGTGTTCTTCGTGCAGCCGGTCGACTCGGGGCGCAGCGTTATCAGGGCCGTGCTGGCTGAGACGCCGGCGGCGAGCGAGCAGATGGCCGTGCTGCGGCACCACGCCACGGAACTGAACGGGCTGGTGGCCAGGATCGAGGCCGAGGCCGCCCTGCTGCCGGCCCCCGAGCCGATGGTGCCCGTGTTGCAGCAGGTCCCGCTGCACCTGGCCGAGGTGCCGGAAGCGCCGAGCGGCCGGCAGGCCGCGCTGCGGGTGCAGGTGCGCCGAAAGTGGGAGACCGCGGCCGGGGTGGCCGCCTTCGAGCTGGCCCCGATCGAAGGGGTGCTGCCCACGTTCCAGCCGGGGGCCCACATCGACGTCCACCTGCCCAACGGGCTGGTGCGCCAGTACTCGATCACCAACGGCCCCGGCGAGACGTCGTACTACCGCCTCGGGGTCAAGCTCGAGCCCGACTCGACCGGCGGGTCGGTCTGCCTGCACGAGACGGTGCGGGAGGGCGACGTGCTGGCCATCTCCGAGCCCCGCAACAACTTCCCGCTGCGGCGCGACTCGATGCGGACGATCCTGCTGGCCGGCGGCATCGGCATCACCCCCCTGCTGGCCATGGCCCAGTCGCTCGACCGTATGTCCCTCGCCTTCGAACTGCACTGCTTCGCCCAGTCGGCGGAGCACACCGCCTTCAGCGACGTGCTCGACGGGCTGGGCGAGTCCGTCGTGCGCCATCTGGGGCTGCCGCCCGATGAGACGGTGGCGGAGATCCGGCGGCTGGTGGCCACCCCCGACGAGTTCACGCATGTGTACGTGTGCGGTCCGGGACCGATGCTGGAGGCTGCCCGGCGGGAGGCGGCCGAGGCCGGGTGGCCCGACGATCACGTCCACTTCGAGTACTTCAAGAACACCACCGAGATCGACGACTCGTCGACGTTCGAGGTGGCCCTGGCCCGCTCGGCCCTGACCGTCACCGTGCCGTCGGGGTCCACCATCCTTGAGGTGCTGCGGGAGAGCGGGGTGCCCCTGCCCTCGTCGTGCGAGCAGGGGGCGTGCGGGACGTGTGTGGCGACGGTGCTGGAGGGCGAGCCCGACCACCAGGACGTGTACCTCAACGACTCGGACCACGAGGCCGGCGACCGGATCATGACCTGCGTGTCGAGGGCCCTGTCCGACCGGCTCGTGCTGGATCTGTGATGCGGCTGGGTGGCGGGCGATGATCAAGCTGTACGACTACGTGCTGTCGGTCAACTGCTACAAGCAGCGGCTGATGATGAGCATCCTCGACGTGGAGTACGAGACGGTCCCGGTGGACTTCTTCCCGGGGTGGGAGCACAAGGGCGAGGAGTTCCGCAAGATCAACCCGCTGGGCCACATCCCGGTCATCGACGACGACGGCTACATCCTGTGGGACGCCCACGCCATCCTGGTGTACCTGGCGGCCAAGTACGACCCGAGCGGACGCTGGTACCCGACCGGCGATCCCGGGCTGCTGGGCGAGACCGCTTCGTGGATGCTGTTCGCGGAGGGCACCACCAACACGGCGTCGGCGGCCCGGCTGTGCGTCAACCTCGGCTACGACTTCGACCTCGAGGCGTGCCAGGCCGGCGCCCACCGGCTGTTCCGGGTGCTGGACGAGCATCTGTGGTTCCGTGAGCGCGAGGGCCGGGAGTGGGTGTGCTCGGGCGCGCATCCCACCATCGCCGACATCGCCCTGTTCCCCGACGTGGTGCTGTCGGAGGAGGGCGGGATCTCCCGGCTCGACTACCCGGCGCTGCGGCGCTGGACCGACCGGGTGAAGCGGATCCCCGGCTTCGAGGGGATGCCCGGGATCTTCCCCGCTTCCCGGGGGGTAGAGGTATAGCGATCTAGAGCGTCACGAGGTTCCGAACGTGACGCCCAGTTCCTTGAGCCAGCGGCGGTAGGCGACCGCCGTCCTGTCACCCCGCACGTGCCACTCGGCCGCCAGGTCCAGCGGCAGCAGCTCGGGCCGCTGTGACTCCACGATGGGGATGTCCTGCGTGACGATCTCGTCGATGTAGGCGCCGAAGTCCTCGTCGGACAGGTCGTGGTTGTAGTTCATCGAGTTCCACATCCAGCCGACGCTGTGCCCCTCGTCGACCGGGGTGACCGCGAAGTACATGGTGTAGCGCTCCGGGCCTCCGCCGGGGATCGACAGCCCGATGTAGGCGGTGAGGGGCCGAAGCACCCGGTACAGCCACTGCGCCATCTTGGCCTCGCCCGACCCGTCGGGGTTGGGGGTCCAGGTGTTGATGTCGCTGGCGGTGATGCCGTCGGGGGTGGTGTCGACGTTGTAGTCGCCGATCTCGGCGTGGTCGCGGTCGCCGAGGATGCCCTCGTGGACGAACGGGAAGTGGGTGGCGTCCAGGAAGTTCTCGATGACTCGGGGTGCGCTGGCCCGGATCTCGTACGGCCCGCCGAGGACATGGCGGAAGGCGGGGTCGTCCCACTCGTCGTAAGGGGGCGGTGGCCTGTCGGGGCGGCCGAGCGACGCCCAGATCAGGCCGTGGGCCTCGGTGGCCGCGTAGGTGGTGGCGAATGCCTGGGCCGGCGGCTTCTGCTGCGGGCGGGAGGGGATGTGGACGCAGGTCCCGGACTGGTCGTAGGTCCAGCCGTGGTAGGCGCACTCCAGGCCGAGCCCGGTGACCTGGCCGAGCGAGAGGCGGGTGCCCCGGTGCACGCACAGGTCCTTCCACGCCATGACCTCGGTGCCCTGGCGCCACACCACCAGGTCCTCGCCCAGCAGCCGGGCCCCGGCCACACCCGATTCCGGCACGTCGTCGCTGCGGGCCACGACGTGCCAGTCGTTCACCAGCACCGGGTCGTCGATCATGGTGGACGTCACAGCCGCGCCACCCCCACTCATCTCCCGGCTGGGATCACGCCGTAGGTGACGCCGAGGTCGGACAGCCACCGGCGGTAGGCGATGGCCGACCGGTCGGCCCTGATGGGGGTCTCGGCCCGGGGGTCGAGGGGCAGGCGCTTGGGGTGCTGGTTCTCGAGGATGGGCTTGTCCTGGGCGAAGATCAGCAGTTGGTAGCCCTTGATGTCGGTGTTGGTGCTGGTGTCGTCGATGACGCCCATGTAGTTGTGGGCACGCACCCGGTCCGCGGTCATGGGCTGCACCCAGATGGCGCAGATGTCCTCGAGGGAGGGGTCGGGGAGGCTGTCGTAGTAGAGCATCACGCAGTAGGGGTGCGGGACCCGGTAGCGGTAGCGCATGACGACCGGATCGTCGAAGTTGACGCCCACCTTGGGCACCATCATGTCGCACTTGGTGGCGTGGACTTCGCCGTCGCGGACCTCGACGTCGTACTCGACCACCTCGGTGTGGGGCAGCAGGCCCAGCGAGCCCTCGTGCACGTAGGGGAAGTGGGCCAGGTCCAGGAAGTTCTCGACCGCTCGGGGCGCCGAGGTGGCCACCCCGACGCTGCCGGCGTTCATGTTGCGCCGCTTCGGGTGGTGGTACTCGGGCAGCGGGAACAGGTCGTCGGGCGGCTCGCCGAGGCTGGTCCAGAGGTAGCCGTACTCGGGTTTGACCGGCAGCGGCTCGGTGCCGTTCGGCAGCGCGGATCCGTCGATCTCGGCGCCGGCGGGCAGATCGGGCGACGACCGCCAGACCCGGTACTCGCCGTCTCCGGTGGCGGTGAAGCTGATCCGCTCGTCGAGCAGGAGGGTCTCGTTCACCACGCCCGCGCCGATCTCGTCGAGGGCGCTGATCACGTGCCACTGGTTCCAGATCACCGGGTCGGTGCAGGCCGGCTTAGCCGTCTCCACTGTGTCGTTCCTGACTTGATAAATGACGCTTATCAGTCTGGCATCCGCCCGCCCCCAGCGCAATCGCCCCGCCAGCCGCGTCCGTGCAAGCGGTCGGCCGCCACGACGCGGTGTGGCGCAGAAATCTCGGTGCGGTTATGAGGACATACCACCCATAACCGACCCGAGATTGTGGGGCGGGCTGTGGCGCAGAAATCTCGGTGCGGTTATGAGGACATACCACCCATAACCGACCCG
>VYCM01000092.1 GCA_009843915.1 Acidimicrobiaceae bacterium
ACAAGGCCCTCGCCCTGGGCGACGACCACAGCTGCGCCATCGCCGACGACGACACCATCACCTGCTGGGGCAACAACTCCAGTAGGCAGACCCGCACCCCGGCGGGAACCTACAAGGCCCTCGCTCTGGGCGACGACCACAGCTGCGCCATCGCCGACGACGACACTGTCACGTGCTGGGGAAGCAACAGCCACCGCCGGGCCCAGGCGCCGGCCGGTACCTACCAGACCCTGTCCGCCGGCGCCGCCCACAGCTGCGCAATCGCCCTTGACGGCACCATCACGTGCTGGGGCAACAACACCAACGGCCAGACCTACGCCCCGGCGGGAACCTTCAAGGCCTTGGCCCTGGGCGACGAACACTCGTGTGCGGTCGCCACCGATGACACCGTCACCTGCTGGCCGCAACCACCCGAAGGAGTGCGCTGGGTACACGCCGGCACCTAGCCCACGTCGCCGCCCGCGCCCGGAGACTCGTGGGGGTCGACGCCCGCAGCTAGCCCCGCCTGCCGCTAGGCGTCCGGCTCTGTGTCAGGCTCGACGGCGCCGATCAACGCGGCGAGCAGCGTGGTCCAATCGTCCTCAGAGGGGATCCGGCGCTTGGGGAGCTTCGCAGTGATCAGCAGGTGCGCACCGATTCCGAGCGCCTGACACAGAAAGGCGATGGCGGCGGTGCTGTAGGCGGGGTCGACGAACCCGTCCTCCTTCATCTGGTCGACGATGCGGCTCAACTGGTCGGCATCCTCGTCGAGATGCTCGAGCAGGCACTCCCGGATGGCCTCGTTGTTGCGGGCGCTGCCGAACACCTGGGTGACCACGTCTTTGTACGGGTTGAAAGCCAGCAGGTTCGTCCCCAGCAGCGCCAACTGGTCGAAGGACCCCGCGTCGGTGCCGCCCATGTTCCCCAGTTCCTGTTCGGGGAGGGTTTTCTCGAGGGTGTACTCCAGCGCGGCCACGAGCACGTCGGTCTTGTGGGGCCAGCGCCCGTAGACGGCCCCCGCGGTCACCCCCACGCGGCGGGCGATCTCGTTGACGCGGGCGGCCTCGAAACCGCGTTCGATGAACTCCCGGGAGGCCGCTTCCAGCAACTGCTGCGTCGTCGTCTCGGGATCCTGCCTACGGCGCTCGAGGTTGTCGCCGCGGGAGGGTGTGTGCCTGCTAGAACGCGCCATGACTGGCCAGTGTAGGCAACGCGCCGGACTCCGGCCGCGCCATAACCCAAGGTCAATAGGGTAGTTACAACAACAATCTTGGTTCCGGCGATGCGGTGGATCGGCGGCGTTGGGTGGCGGCCGGTCGTTCGCCCAGCGGGTCAGGTGACTTCGGTGATCATGAGCCAGTAGCGGCCGGTGTTGGTTCGGCTCGTCGATCCTGCGGAGACCTCGATGTAATAGGTGTCGTTGGTGGTGGGCTCGAAGTGGATACGTTCGCTGTAGGCGCTGCTGCCGCGGGAGCCGTTGCCGTTGTGGACCTTGGTGCCGCTGTTGTCGTAGACGCCTCCGAGGCCCGGGTTGTGCATGCCGTTGGCGCGGGTCTCGACCTCGATCCGGTAGCGGGTTCCGGCGGTCAGGTCGATCCCGAACCAGTCCCGGTCGCCGGGAACCACGACATTGCCGGAGTAGCGGCCGGTCATCAGCCCGTTGTGGTCTATGCGGCCCGTGACGGTCTGGTCGAGTTGGATCTCGCAGGTCGTGTCCACGCCGTCGAGGCGCTCGGATGCGTCTTGGTACAAACCTGCGAGGGCGGCGTTGTTGGGGGCTTCACCGTAAAGGCGACGACCATAGGACTGCCGGAAGTCGGCGTCGGCATAGGCGTTGTGGGCCGCCGCGGTCATGCCGGGATGGCAGTCGTCGTTGGCGAGAACGTTCCTACCGTAGGTGTGTACTCCGAGGATGTAGTGGCCGGCGCGGCGGGATCCGCCCGCACTGGTGACGCCGATGTAGTAGGTGCCGCCGTAGTCCGCGTCGAAGTATGTCAGCGCAGAGGTGCCGGGCCCGGAGTTGTTGTCGGCGGTGCCCTGCGTCGCGCCGAAGTGCGGGAACGGGTGCACGCTGCCGTCAGTGTGAAGAAGCTTGCCGCGGTCGTCGTAGACCCCCCTCAGGAACGGGTCGCGCACCGCTAGATGGGATCTCGAGTCGCCGCGCAACACGATCTCGTAGAGCTGGCCGCCGGTCAGGCCCACCCGGAACCAGTCCACATCGCTCCTACTGAGGCTGTCGACGTCGAGTTCCCCCTCAAGGGGGCTTCCCAAGTCCACAGTGCAGTCCGTGTTGATGTTGGCCGCGCAGTCCGACCACTCAACATGCTCGTACACGACGACCCTGAAGGTCGCTGGTGAACTATTGGCGGCAACGTCTATGCGGACCTTGACGGTGACGGTGCCGGCGGCCGGCGCGGTGAAGATCACCTTGGGTTCTCTCAAGGTGATGGCGAGGCCCGAGTAGTCGGAGCCGAGCTTGGTGCCGTTGGGGGATTCGACCGCGGTGATGGCCAGCTTGGTAGCGTCGCCTCCCTGCGGGTTGCTGCTCCCCCAGACCTCCGCCACGTACTTCTCGCCGCCGGTGAGGTCCGTCACGGGATAAGTCTTGTTCCGGGTGCATGCGGTGTTCACTGGGCAGTCGGCACCGCTGTCGTGCATCTCGTTGTACGCGAAGGTGCGTTCGGGGACGTGGTTCCTGGTCGTGATCGGCGAGGTCTCCTTGTCCGGCTCCGGCGTCGGCTCCTTGGTGGGCTCCGGCGCCGTCTCGGCCGCGGTGCCGGTGACCACGTCACTCCACCGGCTGTTGGGGCCACTGAAGCGGGCCCGCACCTGCACCTTGTAGGACTCCCCGGGCCAGAGCCCTGTGATCGTCAACTCGTTGTCGGTGGGAAACGCGTTCCAGTCCGTGTCTTGGATCTTCTTGAAGTTCTGGCCCACAGGCGCCCACTTCACCCGGTAGTCGCGCGCCCCGTTCGGATGGGGATCCCAGCTGACGTGAAGCTCTCCGGGCTCGTCGCCCGCCTGCACGCTCAACCCAGTCACCGCCGCCGGCCGAGCCACGGCCGCCTCCGCAGACCCAACCAGGGCGGCCAAGACCCCAACCCCAACCAGCGCAGCCAGCCAAGCGACCCGCAGCCGGCGCCGCCGCCGGCGAACGAGAGAGAACCCGACCTGTGTCAAGACTCACCTCCTTGCGCCAACTGCGACTTGCGTCTCGGATCGTAGTTGTTACAACAATATTCGCCAAGGCGTCGGGACTCACGATCGGGTCCCCCTTCAACGCACCATGCATCACCCGGGACGACACAGCCGTCGTGATCGCCGTGCAGGCTGAAGACCGCAATCGCCCCGGCGCGGTGAAGCCCAAGTCAGGGCTTGTGCTCTGACCTGGGCCTCTAGTTGGTGGCGGGGGTAGGAATTGAACCTACGACCTTCGGGTTATGAGCCCGACGAGCTACCAGACTGCTCCACCCCGCAGAGCGATCCTACCGGGGCCGGCGACCCGCCCGCAACGCCGACGGGCCTGCGTCGGAGCCTTACTTCGGGGGCAGGCGGATGCCGGCGTCGACCCTGATGACCTCGCCGTTCATGTAGTCGTTGGTGATCAGCTCCATCACCATCGAGGCCAGCTCGTCGGCGGTGCCCAGACGCTTGGGGAACAGCACGCCCTCGGCCAGGTGGGCCTTGAACGCCTCGGCATCGGGGCCGGTGCCGTAGATGGGCGTGTTGATCAGCCCCGGCGCGATGGTGTTGATCCGCACGCCGATGGGCACCAGGTCCCGGGCGATCGGCAGGGTCATGCCCACCACCCCTCCCTTGGAGGCCGAGTAGGCGTTCTGGCCGGTCTGGCCGTCGAAGGCGGCCACCGAGGCCATGTTGACGATGGCGCCCCGCTGGCCGTCGTCGTCCACCGGCTCGGTGCCGGCCATGGCCGCGGCGGCCAAGCGGATGCAGTTGAACGTGCCGATCAGGTTGGTGGCCACCACCCGCTCGAAACGCTCCAGCGGCATGGGCTGGCCGTGGCGGTCCACCGTGCGCACCGCGGAGGCGATCCCGGCCGAGTTAACCAGCACGCGCAGCGGGCCGAGCTCGCCGGCGACCTCCACCGCGGCCTGCACCGGCACCTCCTCGGCCACGTCGCCCTCCACGAACACTCCACCGACCTCCGCCGCCGCCTCGGCGCCCTTGGCCTCCTGGATGTCGAGGATCACGCAGTGGGCGCCCAGCCCGGCCAGCCGGTTGGCGCACGCCCGCCCGATCCCCGAGGCGCCTCCGGTGACGATGGCCGCAGCCCCTGCCAAGTCCATGTCGTGTCTCCTGTCTGCCAGTCGGTCTCAGTCGGCTAGGACGCCCACCACGTCGTCCAGGACGGGCAGGCTATTGGGCGGTCCCAGCACGGTGATCTGGTCGTCGGCCTCCAGCACCAGGTCGGCCTCGGCCCTGAGCACCCGACCCTCGCGGCTGACGGCCTCCAAGAAGAAGCCCGCATCGATGGTGAGCGCCCCCACCCGCCGGCCGATCAGGGCCGACGTGGACAGCTCCGGCATCAGCGGGTACTGGCCGATCGACAGGTCGGGCAGCAGGGCCTCCTTCACCTCGGCCTCGAAGGCGGCCTCGGCCACCGCCTCGGCCCGGTCCGAGTGCAGGTAGGCCGCCAGCTCGCCGGCCAGGCGCAGCACCCGGCCCGGCTCGGCGCTGCACCCGGCCAGGAAGAACAGGGCCTTCACCTGCTCGTCCCGGCCGCCCCAGGCCGCGGGGATGCAGATACCGCCGGCGGCCCGCACGATCACAAGGTAGTCGTCGTCGGTGTCGAAGAAGGCCAGCGGCGTGGCCGTGGGATGCTGCTCGGAGGGCTGGATCCACAGCGAGCCCGACTCCAGGAACCGGTCGGTCACGGTGGCCACGTCCACCTCCGTCTGGGTCGACAGCACCTCCGAGGCCCGGACCGCGGCCTCGTTGATGTCGGTGCCCTCGGGAATGCTCACCACCGCGGCCCGGGCGATGAGTCCCGGGTACTCGTCGCCGGACCGCACGCCGTGGCTCTGCACCGCCGCGCTCAGTTCGCGGTCCAGGCCCCGGTCGACCAGCCTCCCCCAGCGTTCGAACACGTGGTAGATGGCCCCGCCGTGCATCGACCGGGTGCGCCCGTAGAACACGTACCACACCACCCCCAGCACCACCGACGCCCCCGTCAGCAGCAGCGCCACCGGACCCAGCTCGACGATCAGGTACAGGTCGATGGCGATGCCGGCCAGCTGCAGGTAGGGGAACAGCGGGGCGGTGAAGCCCGGCGCGTACGAGGCGATGCGCGACGCCCGCAGCACCAGCACCGCCGAGTTCACCAGGGCCAGGGTCAGCAGCACGAAGGCGCTGGCCACCTTGGCGATGGCGCCCACGTCGAGGGCCAGCACCACTGCCGCCATCCCCGCGCCGGTCAGGGCCACGCCCCAGGCCGGGGTGTTGAACCGGTTGAGCCGGCCCAGCCTCTCGCCCACCAGCCGGTCGCGGCTCATGGCCAGCGGGTAGCGGGCCGCGGCCAGGATCCCGGCGTTGGTGGCCGACGAGAAGGCGGCCAGGGCAGCCAGCACCACCAGCACCGCGCCCGCGGTGGGCAGCACCGCCTCCGCGGCGGTGTAGATCGGGGCCAGGTCGTCGTGCAGCTGCGCCGGCGGCACCACTGCCACCGCAACCAGCACCCCCAGCGTGTACAGGGCGGTGCTCACCAGCAGCGACAGCGCCATCCCCAATGGGATGTTGCGCGACGGGTCGTTGATCTCCTCGGCCGCGCTGGCCACCTTGGTCAGCCCGCCGTAGGACACGAACACCAGCCCGACGACGCTGATCAACCCGCCCGTCCCGTCGGCGAAGAAGGGCTCCATGCCGCCGTCGCCGCCGACCCGGGGCAGTCCCACCGCTATGAACCAGCCCATCACGGCCAGCACGAAGCCCACCAGCAGCATCTGCACCCCCGCGCTGGCCCTGGTGCCCAGGATGTTGATGATGGTGAAGCCGGCGATGAGCACCACCGCCAGCGGCTTGGCCGGCACGTCGAGGACGATGTTGAGGTAGGCGCTCATCCCGACCAGTGCGAACGCGTCCTTGAGCACCAGCGACAGCCACGTGGCCATGCCTGAGAACGTTCCGACCGCCGGTCCGTAGGCCCGGACCAGGAAGTAGTAGGCGCCCCCGGCTCGGGGCATGGCGGTGGAGAGCTCGGCCACGCTCAGCATGGCGGGCACGGCCACCACGCCGGCCAGGGCGTAGGCCAGCACGGCACTCGGGCCGGCGTCGGCCGCGGCCAGGCCCGGCAGCAGGAACAGGCCCGAGGAGAGCATCGCGCCGGTGCTCAGGACGAAGACGTGTCGGAGCCCCAGCGAGCGGGAGAGTCCGGCGGCCGGTCCGCCTGAGCCTTGCTCACTCACGTACGTCCCACCGGCCGGGCCATCACCAAACCTAACCCGGCCCGCTCCCGACGCTCAACATACCGACGGCGGCCGCACCGCCGGCCCGGCAATCTCGGGTTTGTCCTGGGTGGTATATCCCCAAAACCAACCCGAGATTTCTGGCGGCGGCTCCGGAGCTAAGCCTTCTCGGCCATCGTGTCGGCGAAGACTCGGGCCTCCCGGGCCACGTCTCCCAGGGAGATGCGGGCCTCCTTGGCGTCCTCGGAGTAGCCGACGGCGTCGAGGATCGGTAGCAGCTCGCCGCGGCGGATGCGCATCTCGACCGCGGCCGGGTCCACCAGCGACGGATGCTCCTCGCCCATCGCCTCGGCCAGCATCCTCAGCTCCTGCCGCAGCCCGGCCACGTAGTTGGCCACCCGCACGGCCTTGCTGGTGGGGTCGAGGCCCCGGGTGAGCCACTTGCTCTGGGTGGCCACACCGGTGGGGCAGCGGCCACTGTGGCAGCGCTGGGCCTGGATGCAGCCGACTGACATCATGGCCTCCCGCCCGACATTGATCAGGTCGACGCCCATGGCCATGGCCACCATGGCGTCGGGAGCGAAGCCGAGCTTGCCGGAGCCCACGAACACCACGGCCTCATGCAGGTCGGCCTCCGCGAAGGCCTGGTAGACCTCGGCGAAGCCCACCCGGAAGGGCAGCGACACGTGGTCGGTGAACGTCAGCGGCCCCGCGCCGGTGCCGCCCTCGCCCCCGTCGACGGTGATGAAGTCGGGACCGCGGCCGGCGCGGGACATCTCCGACGCCAGCTCGGTCCAGAAGCGCCGGTCGCCGACCGCCGACTTGATGCCCACCGGCACCCCGCAGGCATCGGCGATACGTTCGGTGAAGCGGACGAGCCCGGCCACGTCGTCGAACTCGGGGTGGCGGTTGGGGCTGCGAACGGTCACCCCCGCCGGCACGCCACGGGCCTCGGCGATCTCCTCGGTGACCTTCGCCGCGGGCAGCACCCCGCCCAGACCCGGTTTGGCCCCCTGGCTCAGCTTCAACTCCACCGCCTTGACGGGGGCCGAGCCGAAACTGGCCAGGAAGGCGTCCATGCAGAAGCGCCCGTCGGCGCCGCGGGCCCCGAAGTACCCGGTGCCGAGCTGGAACACCAGGTCGCCGCCGAGGCGGTGGTGGACGCTGACGCCGCCCTCCCCGGTGTTGTGCAGGCATCCGGCGATGGCCGAGCCGCCGTTGAGCGCCGCCACCGCCGGGCCCGACAGCGAGCCGTAGGACATGCCGGAGATGTTCACCACCGACTCGGGCCGGAATGCGCCGGGCCGGCCTCGCCAGGCTCCGAGCACCTTGGCCGCCCGCAGCTCGCCGTGGGGGGCGTCGGAGTCGAACGGGAAGGCCGAGTGCCGGAAGAACACGTGGCCGTCGGCGTCGAGCCGGTTGTCGGAGCCGAACCCGAAGTACGGGTTCTCCCGCTTCGAGGTGGCGTACACCCAGCGGCGCTGGTTGCGGTTGAAGGGCCGCTCCTCGTCGTTGTCGCTGACGATGTACTGGCGCAGCTCCGGGCCGAACGACTCCAGCAGGTAGCGCAGGTGGCCGATGATCGGGAAGTTGCGCAGGATGGCGTGGCGCTTCTGCACCACGTCGTAGATCGTGGTGATCACCAGCACCGCACCGATAGCGGCCAGCGTCCACAGCCACCAGTTCACGCTTGAACGCTAGCCGTGGCCGATCCCGCCATCGGCTGTCCCCGCTCCTCGGCGGTTTCTCGGGTCGGTATTGGGGACTGTATGCGCAATACCAACCCGAGATATTGGATCGGGCGGTTGCCGAGACGGGCTAGTTCTCTAGCTCCTCCAGGAGGCGGGCCAGGATCTCGTCCTGGCGGCGGCGCAGCTCGGCCAGCTCGTCGATCAGCTGCTGGGTCTCCCCCGGCGTCAGCTCACCGACGGTGACGTCCGGCGTGTCGGTCACGGACGGCTCGCCGGTGTCGTCGGTCACGGACGGCTCGTCCGGTTCCTCCGCCGCGGGAGCGTCGCCGTCGGTCACGATCGGCGGCAGCACCACCCCGCTGAAGTCCGAGCCCGGGTACAGGTCGTCGAGAGCCTCGCCCAGCGTCTTGCCCAGGGCGGTGCGGTTGCCGACCGAGGCGATCACCCCGGCCAGCAACGGGATCTGGGTCCCCTGGGCCCGTACGTACATCGGTCGCACATACAGCACCGAATCCTCGACGGGCAGCAGCAGCATGTCGCCGAAGTCGACCTGCGAGCCCTGGTCGTTGAGCAGGGTCAACTCCCGGCTGATGGCTGGGTTGGTGGAGATGTTGGACGCCACGATGGCCGGGCCCGGCGCCAGCAGGTTCGACATCTCATAGGACACCAGCCGCGACGTCCCGTCGGCGCGGGTCTCGCCCACCATGAAGGCGGTGAGCTCCTTGCGGCTGTCGTCGTCGGAGACCGGCACGAACGAGCGCATCGCCACGAACGAGGCCTCCTCCTCGCCGGGCAGCTGGATCAGCGAGTAGTAGGCCGGAACCCGCCGCTCCCGCCGGGTCAGCAGGCCACGGTCCCCCACCACGGCCTCGGCGATGCCCCCGGCCTGGACGCTGCGGCCCGGGTCCTGGGCCACCGCCCAGCGCTCGGTGCCGATGATCAGCGCCTCGGGGTCCGACACCTGGTACGAGGCCCACATGTTGGTCTGCACCGTGAACAGGTCGGTCGGGAAGCGCAGATGGGTGCGCAGGCCGTCGGGCATCTCGGAGAAGTCGGTGAACAGGTCGGGGAAGGCCCCCTGCCACGCGGCCACGATGGGATCGGCGACCGGCATGACGTACAGCGTCACGTCGCCGTCGTAGGAGTCGACGACGGCCTTGACCGAGTTGCGTATGTAGTTGACGCTGCTGTCGGCAAGCTCGGCGCCGATCTCCAGCCCGCTGGCGTCGGCGGTCTGGGAGTAGGGGTAGCGGTCGGTGGTGGTGTACGCGTCGAGCACGTAGTGGATGCGGCCGTCGAAGATCACCGGGTAGGCGTCGGAGTCGAACTCCAGGAACGGGGCGATGTTCTTCACCCGGTCCTGGGCGTCGCGGATGTAGATGATGCTGGTGTCGCCGCTCACGAAGTTGGAGATCAGCGGGTCGAGCTGACCGAAGCGCAGCGCGAAGGCGGTCTGGCGCAGGAACGAGCCCATGTTGACGCCGCCCTCGCCGGTGTAGCGGAAGCTCTCCTCGCGGCCCTGGCCGTCCACGTAGTCGACCTCGTCGCGGGTGGCGCCCACCAGCGCGTAGCCCTCGAGGTTCTCGCCCACGTAGATCTGGGGCTGGTCGAGCTGCAGGTCGATGGCCTCGTCCACCTCGACGGGCAGGCCGCCGGTGATGAACACCGGGCTGCCCCGCACGTCGGTGACGTTGGCCCGGGCGATGGCCATCCCGTAGCCGTGGGTGATGGCCACGTGCTGGCGCTCCCACGACGCCAGCTCGCTCAGGTTGAGCTCGCGGGCGGCCAGCACCACCTGGGTCAGCTCGCCGTCCACCTCGTAGCGGTCGACGTCGAGCACCGATGAGAAGCGGTAGAAGTCCCGCTCGCCCTGGTCCTTCTCGAAGGTGTCGGTGAGGGTCAGCGGGTCGAGGATCCGGGTGTTGCGCACGGTCTGGGCCGCGGCCCTCAGCTGGGCGACTGTGGGGTTCTCCCGGTAGTCGAACACCTCGAGGGCCACATCGCTGTCGGGTACAAGCGAGTAGGCCGCCCGGGTGGCCGCAATGTTGTCGTCGGTGTAGACGGACTCGCGGGCGGTGGTGTTGGGATCGACCTGGAACCGCTGCACGAACGCGGGGTACATGTTGCCCATCACCAGGGCGGTGAAGGCCCACAGGCCCACGGCCAGCACCGGCAGCACCCAGCCCCGGCGGCGCAGGTTGACCACCAGCAGCACCACCGCGAACAGCGAGATCAGCATTAGCAGGTTGAGAGCGGGCAGCTTGGCCTTGACGTCGGTGTAAAGGGCGCCGTCCACCACGCCCCGGTCCGACACGGTGAGCTCGTAGCGCGACAGCCAGTAGTCGGCCGCCTTCACCAGAGCCAGCCCGGCCAGGATCGCCGACAGGTGCACCTTCACCGACGGCAGCACGCGGGGTGCGCCCCGTGGCACCTGGCCCCTGATGCCGCCGTTGATGTAGTGGGCGATGCCGATCACTACGAGGATGATCATGAAGGCGGCGAACAGCCAGTTCACGAGGAACGTCAGGAACGGCAGGCGGAAGACGTAGAAGCCGATGTCGGTGTCGAACAGCGGATCGACGACGCCGAAGTCCTTGCGGTTGACGAAGAGCAGCCACTCCTCCCACTGGTTGGACACCCCGGATGCGGCCAGAAGCGAGAACAGCACCGAGAGGGCCAGGCGCACCAGCCGGGTGCGGCCCGCCGTCAGGTCGTGGAACCGGCTGAGCATCTCCTCCTCGGGGCCGGGCGGGCGGATCTCGGGCTTGAGGCGGTCGACGATCAGCAGGTTGATCCACATCAGGATGAAGAACGCCACCGCGAAGATCGCGAACAGGGCGATCTTGGCCAGCAGCACGCGCCCCCACACGTCGGTCCGGCCCAGCGAGTCGAACCACAGATAGTCGGTGTAGAAGCGGGCGATGCCTCGTAGCGACAGGAGCAGGACCAGCAGGCCGCCTGCTACCAGAACCGCGATGAAGCGGGTTTTTCTAGAGCCGAAGCGGGATCGGCCGCCGGAGGGAGGGGTAGTTACGGTGCGCACCGACGGTCACGTTATCGGCTCCGGCCAGCCAGCAGAGAAGGCGGCTTCGGCTGCGGTGTCCGCCCGGCGCGATCGGGACTCCCGGTAGATCGATCGCACTGCGGCGGTGAGCTCGTCGGCGTCGTCGGTGCTCTCGATCAATTCGCCGAGGCGTTCCCGGACCGGCTCGACCAGCGCCGACAGGATGGCGCGGCCGGCCGCCTCGAGGTCGACGTCGTCGATGCTCACGTCTATGTCGGACGCGAAGTCCTGCATCGGCACCCGGACGGCGCGGGTGTAGGCCTTGGTGTCGCTGGTGATCGTGGAGCGCACGGCTCGGACCCCGTTGCGGCGTACGGCGTCGAGCAGATCGCCCTGCTCGTCCACGACCAGCCGCTTGAGCCTGCGGGCGATCCCGCCCACCGCCACAGCCCGGGCCGCGCCGACCAGATCGTCGGGGTCGGCCGGCACGGCGGCAGCCTCGGCGAGCTCGTCGGCGTACTCGTCGGCGAGCTCGTCGGGTTCGTCGGCGTACTCAGCCACGACTTCGGGGGCCACCGGTGGGGCGGGGCCGTCATCGGTGACGCCGGACTCAGCGGACCGCGGTTCCGGCTCCCCGACGGGCTGCGTGGTGATCGAGCGCAGCCGGGCGAAGATGGCCTCGGCGTCGGCCGGCGGTGGCTCGCCCGCGGGCTCGGTCTCGTCGGAGGCGGCGGCCGCAGCCTCATCGGAAGCCCCGGACGCTTGCCCCTCCGGCGCGTCGGCGCCGGCGTCGAAATCAACCTCGGCCTCCGCCTCGACGTCGTAGAGCCGAACCGCCGCGGCGGATGCGGCAGCCGGCGAGGGCTCGATGGTCAAGCCTTCGAGGTCGACGTACTCGCCCACGGCTTCGGGCTCGTCGAGTTCATCCGGTGTCTCCGGCTCGGCGGTGCCGGCGTCGGTGCCGGCCGCGGCGGCGTCGCCTTCCTCGCCGGGCGGCGCGTCGGCCTCGGCGGCGGCGTCTTCGGTGTCCGGGGTCTCCTCGCCGGACCCACCATCGGGGGCCGTCCCGGCCAGGCGCGCCGTGGAGATCTCCGCCTCGAGCTCGGCGACGGTGGACTCCGGCTGGGCCGCGACGCGCTGTCCGGCCTGCTGGGCGGCGGCCGCAGCCCGCGGCTCGGCCTGGACCAGCTCCTCGATCCAGCCGTCGAGCCCCTGGCGGAAGATGCCGAGCGCCTCCAGCAAGCGATCGCGGGTCACCCGTAGCTGCTCCACCTCGACCCGGTGCTCATGGCGCTTGCGAGCCAGGTCGGCCAGGATCCGCTCCCGGACGGACTGGGCCTCCACCACCATGTTCTTGCCCCGCTCGCGGCCCTCCTCGGCGATGGCTGCCGCGGCCGCCTCGGCCTCACCCACGATCCGGGCGTGCTCGGCCTCGGCCCGCTCGATCTGTACCTGGGCCGCGTCGCTGGCCGACTGCAGGACGCGGGTGGCCTCATCGCCCAGGGCCTCCGCCACCCGGCGCGACTCCAGCGTCTCCGGGGGGGTGGACTCAATCTCCGTGATCCGCTCCGACAGCGACCCGACCAGAGCGTTCAGCCGGCGGATCTCCTCGGCGGCCTCGCGCAGCCGGGTGCCGACGGCCTCGGGGTCGTAGCCGCGGCGTACCTTGGCGAAGTCGATCTCCTCCACCGCTTCCGGGTCCAACCCGTGTCCGGGGTCGGATCCGCCGCCGTCTTCCATGGCTCCTCCGAGGCCGCTACCGGTGCGCCTATTCCTGCTGGCTCGCTGGTTGCGGCCAGCTACCACGATAGTTCAGCCCAGTAGGCGTCCGACGGGGTCGCCCCCGACGTCGGCCAGCGCCTGCAGCGCGTCGTCCAGGTTGGCCACGCCGACCACCGGGACATCGCCCGAGTTCGACCGGGCCTCGTCGGCCGACGCCTCGGGCACGATGATCAGCCTGGCGCCCGCATTCCGGGCCGCGACCGCCTTCTGGGCGACGCCGCCCACATCGCCGACAGATCCGTCGAGGCGGATGGAGCCGGTGGCGGCGACCCGCTGGCCGCCGGTGAGCTCGCCTCGCGACAGCACGTCGAGCACGACCAGCGTGAAGGCCAGACCGGCTGAGGGTCCCCCCACCGCGCCCGAGGAGATGTCGACGTCGAACGGGAGAGGCGACCGGCTGACCCGCTCGGTTACCCCGCTCAACCCGAGGAACGGACCGCCGCTGTCGGGGTGGGTGCCGAGCGTCATCTCGACGTCGCGCAGCTCGTGGGTCTCGGAGTTCTCCACGGTGACCACGGCCGCCGCGCCCGGCTCCAGCTCCGCCAGCACCGCGCGGAGCGAGTCGACGGTGGTGACCGGCTGGCCGTCGATGGACAGGATCACGTCGGTGGGCTCCAGCAGGCCGTCGGCCGGGCCGCCCGGGACCGTCTCGAAGAACAGCACTCCGGTGAAGTCGGCGGCGTGCACACCGAGGCGTTCAAGGGCGACGATCGTGGCGATGTCCTTGGAGCTGTCCATCAGGTGACGGTTGTGCTCTCGCTGCTCGGTGTCCGTCCGGTCGCCGTAGACCGATGCCCGGCTGCGCAGGTCGACCGCCTCATCCACCGAGGACCTGATCCAGTCGAGCACGGTCAGGTCGCTGTCGATCGCCACGGTCAGGAGCAGGATCTCGCCTTCGGGATCGAACACGTCGATGCCCTCGGCCTCCACCCGGCCGGACGTGGCGATGGCCGTGCCGGGCAGGAAGGCCACCGCGCCCTCGTCGACCACGGAGTCGCCGGGCAGCAGACGGCCGGCCCACTGGGCCGGCGCGAAGTACACCCCGGCGGCAAGCCCCGCCAACGCGACGGCGACGCCGATGAGGGTCAACCCCAGACCCGAGGAGAACCAGCGACGGCGAGTCGGGGGCGTCGGGGG
>VYCM01000068.1 GCA_009843915.1 Acidimicrobiaceae bacterium
CGTCCTCGCAGATCAACCTGCCCTTCGTGACGGCCACCGACAAGGGTCCGCTGCATCTCGACTACACGCTCAGTCGGGCCAAGTTCCAGGAGTTGACCGCCCACCTGCTCGACCGCTGCCGCGGCCCCTTCGAGCGGGCCATCTCCGACGCCGGCATCGCCAAGGGCGACATCCACCACGTCGTCCTGGTGGGTGGGTCGACCCGCATGCCGGCGGTAGCGGAGCTGGTCCAGGAGATGACCGGCCGCGAGCCCAACAAGACGGTCAACCCCGACGAGGTGGTGGCCATCGGTGCGGCCATCCAGGCCGGTGTGCTCAAGGGCGAGGTCAAGGACGTGCTGCTGCTCGACGTGACCCCGCTGTCGCTGGGCATCGAGACCAAGGGCGGCGTGATGACCACCCTCATCGAGCGCAACACCACCATCCCCACCCGCAAGAGCGAGATCTTCACCACCGCCGAGGACGGCCAGCCGTCGGTGGAGATCCACGTGCTCCAGGGCGAGCGGCAGATGGCCGCCTACAACAAGACCCTGGGCAAGTTCCAGCTCGTCGACCTGCCGCCGGCACCCAGGGGAATGCCCCAGATCGAGGTGACCTTCGACATCGACGCCAACGGCATCGTCCATGTGAGCGCGCAGGACAAGGCCACCGGCAAGGAGCAGTCGATGACCATCACCGGTCAGTCGTCGCTCGGCTCCGACGTCATCGACCAGATGGTCGCCGACGCCGAGGCCCACGCGGCGGAGGACAGCCAGCGGCGCGAGGAGGCCGAGATCCGCAACGCGGCCGACACCCTCGTGTACCAGACGGAGAAGCTGCTGAAGGAGCACGCGGACGAGGTGTCCGACGACGAGAAGGAGGCCATCAACTCCAAGCTCGCCGATCTGCGCAGCGCGCTGGAGGGCGACGACGTCGAGGCGGTCAAGTCGGCCACCGAGGCCCTCATGACGGCCAGCCAGGAGTTCGGCCAGAGGCTCTACGACGCGGCCGCCGCGGCCGAGCGCGAGCCGGGCGCGCCAGGAGATGCCTCCGATGACGACGATGTGGTCGAAGCTGAGATCGTCGATGACGACCGCGAGACGGCGTGAGCGCATCGTCCCCCGACATCAGCGAGCTGGAGGCTGTCTCCGACGAGCCCGATGCGTCTGGCGCGGACAGCGTCGAGGCGGCCGGATCCGTGACCGCTGAGCCGGAGCCGGTAGAAGGTCAGACCGCCGGTGACACCGAGTTCGACCTGGCCGCGGTCATCGCGGAGCGAGATGCCTACCTGGAGGACCTCCAGCGGGTCACCGCGGAGTTCACCAACTTCCGGCGCCAGACGATGAAGCGCAACACCGAACTGGTCGCCCAGGCGGCCTCGAGGCTGGCCAGAGAGCTGCTCGTCGTCCTCGACGCGTGCGAGGCGGCGGTCAGCCAGGGCGTGGAGGGCATCGAAGCCCTGCAGTCGCAGCTGCTGGGCGTGCTGTCCGCGGAGGGCCTCACCGTGCTCGGCACGGTCGACGAGCCCTTCGATCCCGGCTTCCACGAGGCAGTCATGAGCGAGGCGTCCACAGGTGACGGCCAGGACGCTCCGGTCGTGGCCGAGGTGCTGCGCACCGGGTACGCGTGGAACGGCCGGGTGCTGCGGCCGGCCATGGTCAAGGTGCGAGGCTGAGCCCGGGCCCGAGCGGCCCGTGTGAGCGCAGCGAACAGGAGCGGGAATAGCGGAGAGAGATGTGAGCGTGGAGCCCCAGCGGGAGTGGTTCGAGAAGGACTACTACAAGATCCTCGGCGTGGCCGAGGACGCCTCGGCCTCCGACGTCTCCAAGGCCTACCGCAAGCTGGCCAAGAAGCTGCACCCCGACGCCAATCCGGGCGACCAGGCCGTGGAGGAACGCTTCAAGGAAGTGGCCTCGGCCTACGACGTGCTCGGCGACGACTCCAAGCGCAAGGCCTACGACGAGGTGCGCCGGCTCGGTCCCATGGCCGGCTCCTTCGGCCCGGGCGGCTCGGGCCCGGCGGGAGGCTTCAACCTGAACTTCGAGCAGATGGGAGATCTCGGCGACCTCTTCGGCGGTCTCTTCGGACGGCGCCGCGGCGGCAATCCAGCCCAGCGGGGCGCCGACATCGAGACAGAGGTGAAGCTCGAGTTCGCCGACGCCGTGTCGGGGACCACGATCCCGGTGCCTGTCACCGGCGAGGCTCGCTGCCGTACCTGCAAGGGCCTGGGCACCAAGCCGCCGGCCAAGCCGCAGCCGTGCCCGACCTGTTCAGGTACCGGCGTGAACGACGAGAACCAGGGCCTGTTCTCCTTCAGCCGTCCCTGCGTGGCCTGTTCAGGCCGGGGGACCGTCATTGAGAGTCCCTGCGCCGCCTGCGGCGGCCGGGGCATGGAGCGCCGGCGCCGCGAGGTCAAGGCCCGCATCCCGGCCGGGGTGACCGACGGGCAGCGGATCAAGCTGGCCGGCCGCGGCGCTCCGGGCCAGGGACCGGGCGGCAGACCCGGCGACCTCTACGTGCGGGTCCATGTCAAGCCCCACCGGTTGTTCGGGCGGGACGGCAAGAACCTCACCCTGATCGTGCCGGTCACGTTCTCGGAGGCCGCGCTGGGCGCGCAGATCCCGGTGCCCACCCTCGACGGATCGACGGTGACCATACGCATCCCCCCCGGCACACGGACGGGCCGGCGCCTCCGCATCCCCGCGACTTCCTCCACGGGCGGCGCCGACCTCATCGTGGAGGTCGAGGTCGTCGTACCCCAGAACCTGTCAGCTGAGCAGCAGGCCGCCATGGAGGCCTTCGCAGCCGCCGATGGCGAGGACCCGCGGGCCCACTTCGACAATGATCTCAACCACGGAGAATGACCGATGACTGATGACCGATTCCACCGAGCCGTGTACGTGATATCAGTGGCCGCCGAATTGGCGGGGGTCCATCCGCAGACGCTCCGCATCTACGAGCAAAGGGGCCTGCTCGCGCCGGCCCGGACCGCAGGCGGCAGCCGCCGCTACAGCGACGCCGACCTCGCCCTGCTGGAGCGCATCGCCGAACTGACCGACGAGGGTCTCAACCTCGCCGGCGTGCAGCGGGTCCTGGAACTCGAGCAGACCGTGGCCGAATTGAGGGCTCAGCTCGACGACGCCCGCCGGGCCCACGAACACCGAATGGCCGAGTTGACGGCGCACGGATTCAACCCCGGCGGCCTGGTGCCGGCCGTTCCCACCGGCAGGGCGGTGACCATCTACCGCGCCACCCGCGGACCGGCCTCCGTGGTTGAGCCGGTCACGAGGGACGGCTGACCGTGGCTCTGGACCCCAACCGCTGGACGCTCAAGACGACCGAGGCGTTCGCGGCCGCCACCGAGGCGGCCAGGTCCGCCTCCCACGCCGAGGTCACGCCCGACCACCTGCTGATCGCCCTGCTGGCCCAGACCGAGGGCCTGGTGCTGCCGATGCTGCACTCCGCGGGCGTCGACCACGCCGCCGTGCTGGCCCGGTCCCAGCAGGCGGTGACCATGCTGCCGCGCGCCTACGGGTCCGAGGTCGGTGTCTCCCGCGAGTTGCACGACGTGTTGACCGCCGCCGACAAGCTGCGCCTCGACCTCGGCGACGACTACCTCTCCACCGAGCATCTGGTCATCGCCCTCGGCGACCGCCTGGACCTCGACCGCGAGCTCCTGCTGAAGGTGCTGCACGATGTTCGGGGCAGCCATCGGGTCACCACCAAGGCGCCCGAGGATCAGTACCAGGCCTTGGAGCGCTACGGCCGGGACCTCACCACCGAGGCCCGTGCCGGCAACCTCGACCCGGTGATCGGCCGCGACGACGAGATCCGGCGGGTGATCAGGGTCCTGGCCCGGCGCCGCAAGAACAACCCCGTGCTGATAGGCGAGCCCGGCGTGGGCAAGACCGCCATCGTGGAGGGCCTGGCCCAGCGCATCGTCGACGGCGATGTGCCCGACAGCCTGGCCGGTAAGCGCCTCGTGGTGCTCGACCTGGCCGCCATGGTGGCCGGCGCCAAGTACCGGGGCGAGTTCGAGGAGCGCCTCCAGGCGGTGCTGGCCGAGATCGCCGACGCCGGCGGCGAGATCGTCACCTTCATCGACGAGTTGCACACCATGGTGGGTGCGGGCGGCGCCGAGGGAGCGATGGACGCCGGCAACATGCTCAAGCCCATGCTGGCCCGCGGCACCCTGCGGATGGTCGGCGCCACCACGCTCGACGAGTACCGCAAGCACCTCGAGACCGATGCGGCTCTGGAGCGCCGCTTCCAGCCGGTGCTGGTGGAACCGCCCTCCGTGGAGGCCACCGTGGCCATCCTGCGAGGTCTGCGGGAGCGCTACGAGGTCCACCACGGGGTCCGCATCAAGGACTCCGCCCTGATCGCCGCGGCCGAGCTGTCGGACCGCTACATCACCGGCCGGTTCCTTCCCGACAAGGCCATCGACCTGATCGACGAGGCGGCCAGCTCGCTGCGCATCGAGATCGACTCGGTGCCCACCGAGATCGACGTGGTGGAGCGCCGCCTGCGGCAGCTCGAGATGGAGCGGGTCGCGGTCGGGGCGGAGAGCGACGCCACGTCGCGGGCGCGTCTCGACGACCTGGAGCGCGAGATCGCCGACCTCACCGAGGAGTCCTCCGCGCTGACGGCCCGCTGGAAGGCCGAGAAGGAGGCCATCGGCGTCATCCGCTCCCTCAAGGAGGAGCTCGAGACCCGCCGGTCCGACCTCGAACGCGAGCCCGACCTGGAACGGGCCGCCGAGATCCGCTACGGGATCATCCCCGACCTGGAGAGACGCATCGACGAGGCCACCAGCCATCTGGCCGGGTTGCAGCGCGACTCGTCGATGCTCACCGAGGAAGTCGACGCCGACCACATCGCGGTCGTCGTCAGCCGGTCCACCGGCGTGCCGGTGTCGCGGCTGATGGAGGGCGAGGCAGCCAAGCTGATCCGGCTGGAGGAGCATCTCCACGAGCGGGTGGTGGGCCAGGACGAGGCGGTGAGCGTGGTGGCCAACGCCATCCGTCGCAGCCGTGTCGGCCTCAGCGACCCCCACCGCCCCATCGGCAGCTTCCTGTTCCTCGGCCCCACCGGCGTGGGCAAGACCGAGTTGGCCCGGTCCCTGGCCGCGTTCTTGTTCGACGATGAGCAGGCCATGGTGCGCATCGACATGTCCGAGTACCTCGAGAAGCACTCAGTCTCCCGCCTCATCGGAGCGCCGCCCGGATACGTGGGCCACGACTCCGGTGGCCAGCTGACCGAGGCCGTCCGGCGCCGCCCCTACGCGGTGGTGCTGCTCGACGAGGTGGAGAAGGCCCATGCCGAGGTGTTCGGCGTGCTGCTCCAACTGCTCGACGACGGCCGTCTCACTGACGGGCAGGGCCGCACGGTGGACTTCAGCAACGTCGTGCTGATCATGACGTCCAACCTCAAGGGCGAGCCGGGCAACTTCTTCCGGCCCGAGTTCGTCAACCGCATCGACGACATCGTCCGGTTCCGCGCCCTGGAGCCGGAAGACCTCGTGCCCATCGTCGACATCCAGCTCAAGCAGCTGGAGGACCGCCTCCAGGCCCGGCGTCTCGGGCTGGAGGTCACCGACGAGGCCAAGGCGCATCTGGCCCGCGCCGGCTACGACCCCGCCTTCGGGGCTCGGCCCCTCAAGCGCCTCATACAGCGCGCCATCGGAGATCCTCTCGCGGTGGCCATGCTGGAGGACCGCTACACCTCCGACGACACCGTGGTCGTCGACGTGGACCGCCCCGGCGAGACGGACCCGTCGCTAGTCCTTCGCTGACCAAGTCACGGTCACGTCCAGTACAATCGGCAGGTAACGCCCGCCCCTGAAGGAGAGCGCCGTGCCTGCGACCGTTGTCGTCGGTACCCAGTGGGGCGACGAGGGGAAGGGAAGGTTCACCGACCTCGTCGCTGCCGAGATGGACATGGTCGTCCGCTACCAGGGCGGCCACAACGCCGGGCACAGACTCGTTGTGGACGGCCAGGCCTTTGCACTCCAGCTGGTTCCCAGCGGGGTGCTCTACTCCCACATCACACCGGTGATCGGCAACGGCGTAGTCGTCGATCCCAGGGTTCTCATCGCCGAGATGGACTCGCTCCAGTCCCGGGGCGTCGACTGCAGCGCTGTACGACTGTCGGGCAACGCCCACCTGGTCATGCCCTACCACCAGGAGCTCGACGCGCTGCACGAGCGCCATCTGGGCGAGGCGAAGCTGGGCACCACCAAGCGGGGCATCGGGCCGGCCTACGCCGACAAGTCGATGCGCATCGGGCTGCGGGTGCAGGACCTGCTCGATCCGCGGATCTTCCGGGCCAAGCTCGACGTGTCCCTGGGCCACACCAACAAGGTGCTGGCCAAGGTCTTCAACCGTCTGCCCATGCGGGCCGACGACATCGTGGCCGAGTACCTGGACGAGTGTGCGCCCCGGCTCAAGGCCCATATCTGCGATGCCGTGGCCCTGCTGCACGAGGCCCTCGAGTCGGGCCGGCAGGTGCTGTTCGAGGGGGCCCAGGCCACCTTCCTCGACCTCGACCACGGCACCTACCCCTTCGTCACGTCGTCCAATCCGGTGGCGGGCGGGGTCTGCATCGGCGCGGGGATCGGTCCCCGCCGCATCGATCGGGTCATCGGCGTCGCCAAGGCCTACGTGACCCGGGTCGGGTCGGGGCCGTTCGTCACAGAGCTGTTCGACGAGGTCGGGGACCATCTCGTCACCGTCGGCGGCGAATTCGGGACGAACACCGGCCGCCGCCGCCGCACCGGATGGCTCGACCTGGTGATGCTGCGCCACGCGGTGCGGCTCAACTCCCTGACCGAGGTAGCCCTCACCAAGCTCGACGTGCTCGACGGGCTCGACCGCCTCAAGGTGTGCGTCGCCTACGAACTGGACGGCGAGCGCTACGAGCACATGCCCTATCACCAGTCGGTGATCCACAAGGCGGTGCCGGTGTACGCCGAGCTCGACGGTTGGAGCACCGACCTGAGCGGCATCACATCGTCGGCCGAGCTGCCGGCCGCGGCCGCCGACTACATCGCTTTCCTGGAGGAGGGCATCGGCGTGCCGATCCGGCTCGTCGGGGTCGGCCCGGGCCGCAGCCAGTACCTCTACTGGCAGGAAGCCGCGTAGGGGCTTGTAGTGGAGGCCTCCCACCCCAATGTGTTGGCGGGCCGTTACGCCAGCGAGCGGATGCGGGCCCTGTGGTCCCCAGAGCGCCGCGTGGTGCTGGAGCGCCGGCTGTGGCTGGCGGTGCTGGAAGCCCAGCGCAAACTCGGACTTGATGTCGATCAAGCCGTCGTCGATGCCTACGAGGCGGTCGTGGAGGTTGTCGACCTCGAGTCCATAGCCGCCCGGGAGGCCGTCACTCGCCATGACGTGAAGGCCCGGATCGACGAATTCTGCGCTCTCGCGGGCCACGAATCCATCCATCTGGGCATGACCTCACGCGATGTCACCGAGAACACCGAGCAGCTGTTGATTCTCGACTCGCTGAAGGTGATCCGCGACGACCTGGTGGCGGTGATCGCCCGGCTGGCCGATCTGGCTGAGGCCCATGCCTCGACCGTGATGGTGGCCCGCACCCACAACGTGGCCGCGCAGGCCACCACGCTCGGGAAGCGCTTCGCCGACGCCGCCGTGGAGACCATGCTCGGGTACTCCAGGGTTGCGGAGCTATTGGACCGGTACCCGCTGAGGGGAATCAAGGGACCGGTCGGCACTCGCCTCGACCAACTAGACCTTCTCGGATCGGCCGAGGCGGTTGACGAATTGGAGAGCCTGGTCGCCGAGTATCTCGGCTTCGGAGGTGTGCTCGATGCGTCGGGCCAGACCTACCCGCGCTCTCTGGACCTCGACGTCGTGGCTGCGCTGGTCCAGGCCGTGTCCGGGCCGGCGTCCCTGGCGACGACAGTGCGGCTCATGGCTGGGCACGGGCTTGTGTCGGAGGGGTTCCGCGACGGCCAGGTCGCCTCGTCGGCTATGCCCCACAAGGCCAACGCCCGCTCCTCGGAGCGCATCGGTGCCCTGGTGGCCGTGCTCGACGGTCATCTCGTCATGGCAGCCTCGCTCGCTGGGCGCCAGTGGAACGAGGGCGATGTGAGCTGCTCGGCCGCCCGGCGGGTCATGCTTCCCGACGCCTTCTGCGCAGCCGACGGCCTGCTCCACACCGCGGCGGGGGTATTGGAGGAACTCCAGATCGACAAGGCCGCCCTCGCTGCCGAGTTCGAGCGCTCTCTGCCCCTGCTGGCGACTACCCGTCTTCTCACAGCCCTGGTTCGGACCGGCATGGGACGGGAGGCGGCCCACGAAGTGCTGGCCGAACCCACCCGGTGGGCCGCGCAACAAGCGACCGGCGACGATCCCGTCGACCTGGACGGACTGCTCGATCAACTCGCGGCCGACGGTCGTGTGCCGCTGGACCGAGACGAGTTGACCCGGCTCATGGCCGAGCCGGAGCGGTTCGCAGGAACAGCGTCAGAACAGACCGCGCGGGTAGTCGAGACGGTCCGACGCGTCGTTGCCCTCCACCCAGAGGCCGCTACCCGGCCTGCCGAACTTCGGTTGTGAAGAGTGTCAGGTGCCGCCGCGGGAGATACCGGCGCGCTTGAGGGCGGCGGCTGGAACACCGACCTCACGCCACGCCGCGTATGTGATTCCCTTTCGGCCGCTGTAGGAAACGGCGACTGCCACGAATGCGTCCTCGAGTTCGCTGATGTCGACTGTCTCCGAGGGTGCGCTTAGGGCCCGCTCAAGATCGATGCGCTCTTGGACTAGCTGGACCCGTCGTATCGGTGTTGCCGACTCAAGCGCTTCGCTGATTGCTTCCATTCTCTTCTTGATGGATTCGGCCGTGCGCTTGCGACCCGGACGTGGCCGGTTCGATTCCAAACCTTCAAGATACGCGCCTACAGCCCTGTTCTCGGCCCGAGCCTTGGCATTTGCCGCCTTGTGTTCGTCTGACATATGTCGTACCACTAGTCCGTTTCCTTTCAACGGTTCAAAGTCCGATGGTGAATGATAGTTACGGCATGAAGCAGCCACAACTATACGATTCACCGGTTACCAGAAAAGGGAGTTGAATTGGACACACCCACGCCTGCTTACTCAATCACAATCAAGGTGTCGCTGGGAAACCGCCCCGGGACGCTGGGCCGCTTCGCCACTGCCATCGGTGACGCCGGGGGCAACATTGCCGCCATTCCGGGCTTCGAGGCCAAGGGTCCGGTCATCATGCGGGAGATCGATGTGCTCGCCGAGTCTCCCGACCACGCTCGTCACATAGTTGCCGCCGTCAGCGACCTCGATGGCGTCACCGTGCTCGACTGGTGGGACCGCACATTCCGCCTCCATGAGGGCGGAAAGATAGAGGTCAACGCCCTATGTTCGGTTGGCGACGCCCACGATCTGGCTATGGCGTACACGCCGGGGGTGGCCCGTGTGTGCAAGGCGATCCAGCGGGAGCCGATGCTGCGGCACACCCACACGATCGTCAAGAACATCGTCGCCATTGTCACCGACGGAACAGCCGTCCTCGGGTTGGGTGACATCGGCCCTGCAGCGGCCCTGCCCGTGATGGAAGGCAAGGCCCTGCTGTTCAAGGAGTTCGGCGGGGTCGATGCGTTTCCGGTGTGCCTCGAGGTCACCACAGCCGACGAGCTGGTTGAGACAGTAATACGCATGGCTCCTTCTTTTGGCGGGATAAATCTGGAGGACATAGCCGCACCTGATGCCTTCGAGATTGAAGACAGGCTCATCGAGGCGCTCGATATTCCAGTGTTTCACGACGACCAGCACGGAACAGCCATCGTGACGACGGCTGCGCTCTGGAATGCTCTCAAGCTTGTCAACAAACAGATCGCCGATGTGTCGGTAGTTATCTCGGGAACGGGCGCGGCCGGTCTGGCGGTTGCAAAGATGCTCCACGACGCCGGGGTCGGCGAGATAGTGGGCGTCGATCGTGCCGGTGCGATCCATGCAGGTCGCAGCGATCTGAACGACGCCAAGCAGTGGTTTGTGCACCACAGCAATCCGGATGGCAGGGCTGGGTCGCTCTCCGAAGTGATTCGCGGGGCCGACGTTTTCGTGGGACTGTCGGCTCCCGGGCTGCTCAGCGCGGAGGATGTGCGCTCCATGGCGCACGATCCGATCGTCTTCGCCATGGCGAACCCCGATCCAGAGATACGCCCGGAGGAGGTCGACGGCCTGGCCGCGGTGATGGCCACCGGCAGGTCCGATTTTCCCAACCAGATCAACAACGTCCTGGCCTTCCCCGGCGTGTTCCGGGGGGCTCTGGATGCCGGCGCAACCTGCATTACCGAACGGATGAAGGCAGCCGCGGCCCGAGCCATCGCCGAGGTGATCGGCGACGAGGACCTGGACCGCAACTACATCGTGCCGTCGGTCTTCGATCGGAGGGTCGCTACTCGGGTGGCGGCCAGGGTGGCGGCCTGCGCGGTCGCCGAGGACTGCGTGCGCGCGGTTGCTCCGCCGGTCCCTTCGGACCTGCTCTGAGTGCCCGCTCGGCCTCTATCCGCTGAGGCGGCTGACGTCGCGCACGGCGCCCTTGTCGGCGGACGTGGCCATGGCCGCGTAGGCCTGCAGCGCGGCTGAGACCTGGCGCTCGCGGACCGGGGGCCTCCAGCCTCCCTCGCGCCGGTCCTCGGCGGCTCGGCGGCGCTCCAGTTCGGCGTCGTCCACTCTGAGGTTGACGGTGCGGTTCGGGATGTCGATGTCGATCATGTCCCCGTCACGGATTAGCGCGATGGCTCCCCCCTCGGCCGCTTCCGGCGAGGCGTGGCCGATGGACAGGCCCGACGTGCCGCCCGAGAACCGGCCGTCGGTGAACAGCGCGCACGCCTTGCCCAGTCCGCGGGACTTGATGTACGACGTCGGGTAGAGCATCTCCTGCATGCCGGGGCCGCCGCGGGGACCCTCGTACCGCACGACCACCACGTCGCCGGGCTCTATCCCGTGCTCTTCGTCGAGGATCCCGTCGCACGCCTCGTCCTGGCTCTCGAACACCCTCGCCGGGCCGGAGAACCTGAAGATCGACTCGTCCACTCCCGCGGTCTTGACGATGCAGCCGTCGCGAGCGATGTTGCCGTAGAGCACGGCCAGCCCGCCGTCGGCGCTGTAGGGGTCGGCCACCGAGCGGATGCAGCCGTTGTCGCGATCGGTGTCGAGCGTCGGCCACCTGGTCGACTGGCTGAACGCCTCCTGGGTGGGGATGCCGGCCGGGCCGGCCCGGAAGAACTCGACGACCTCGCTGGACGGACCCCGCATCACGTCCCACACCTCGAGGGCGTCGGCCAGCGTGGCGGAGTGGACCGTGGACACCGACGTGTCCAGCAGCCCGCCCCGGTCGAGCTCGCCGAGGATGCCCATGATCCCCCCGGCCCGGTGCACGTCCTCCACGTGGTACTCGGCGGTGGACGGGGCCACCTTGCAGATGTTGGGCGTGCTGCGGCTGAGCCGGTCGATGTCGGCCATGGTGAAGTCCACCTCGCCCTCGCGGGCCGCGGCCAGGATGTGCAGCACCGTGTTGGTGGAGCCGCCCATGGCGATGTCGAGGCGCATGGCGTTCTCGAAGGCGGTCTTGGTGGCGATCGAGCGGGGCAGCACCGACTCGTCGTCCTTCTCGTAGCAGCGGCGGGCCAGATCGACCACCCGCCGGCCTGCCTCGCAGAACAGCTCCCGGCGGTCGGAGTGGGTGGCCAGCACCGTGCCGTTGCCGGGCAGCGAGAGCCCGAGCGCCTCGGTGAGGCAGTTCATGGAGTTGGCGGTGAACATGCCCGAGCACGACCCGCAGGTGGGGCAGGCCGAGCGCTCCATCTCCAGCAGGTCCTCGTCGCTGACCGACGAGTCTCCGGCGGAGATCATCGGGTTGATCAGGTCGAGCTTCACGCTCACCCCGGCCAGCTTGGTCTTGCCCGCCTCCATGGGCCCGCCCGACACGAACACCGTCGGGACGTTGAGCCGCATGGCCGCTATCAACATGCCCGGGGTGATCTTGTCGCAGTTGGAGATGCACACCAGCGCGTCGGCGCAGTGGGCGTTCACCATGTACTCGACCGAGTCGGCGATGAGGTCGCGGCTGGGGAGGCTGTAGAGCATCCCGTCGTGGCCCATGGCGATGCCGTCGTCCACCGCGATGGTGTTGAACTCCTTGGCCACCCCGCCCGCGGCCTCGATCTCGTCGGCCACGAGCTTGCCGAGGTTGCGCAGGTGCACGTGGCCGGGCACGAACTGGGTGAAGGAGTTGGACACCGCCACGATCGGCTTGTTGAAGTCGTCGTCGGTCATGCCGGTGGCTCGCCACAGAGCGCGGGCGCCAGCCTGGTTACGGCCCTGGGTCGTGGTGTGTGATCGAAGCTGCCCCATGGTTCTCAGACTACCGAACTCTGCTGGGGTGCGTCCCCCGGCGGGCGCTGCGGGCATTCGCTTGCTCGCACGGGCTTCGCCCTATTCGCTCGCAAGTCGAACGCCCGCATCTCCCGCCTGCGTCCCCCCGCCCGCATCTCCCGCCTGCCGCCTGCCTTCTGCGGTCTGGCGGGTCGCTGTTGTTCAGGTCAGTGCTGGGGTGGTCTTAGCTCTTGTGGGGGTGAACTGGGCTGGTAGGTGTTTGATGCCGTGGATGAAGGCTGACGAGAGCAGTTCGGGCTCGCCGGTGGCCTCGATGTCGCCGATGCGGGTGAACAGCTCGCGGAACATCACCTTGATCTCGCGGCGGGCCAGGTGGGCGCCTAGGCAGTAGTGCGGGCCGGGGCCGCCGTAGCCGACGTGGGAGTTGGGGTCGCGCAGGACGTCGAACTTCAAGGGGTCGTCGAACACCGTCTCGTCCCGGTTGGCGCACAGGTAGTGCATCACCACCTGGTCGCCCTCGTCGATCTTGACGCCCTCCAGTTCGGTGTCGCACAGAGCGGTGCGGCGCATGTAGGTGACCGGGCTGGCGATGCGCACGATCTCCTCCACCGCGCTGTGGGCCACGCCCTCGAAGTCGTCGGCCCAGATACGGCGCTGGTCCCCGTTGTCGGTGAGGTACACCAGGCCCCAGCTGATGGCGTTTCGGGTGGTCTCGTTGCCGGCCACCACCAGCAGGATGAAGAAGCTGGCCAGCTCGGCCCGGGTCAGCCGCTCCCCGTCGACCTCCGCGTTGACGAGGAGGCTGGTCAGGTCCTCGGACTCCACGCCCACTTTGGACTCGGCCACATCGTCCATGAGCTGGCTCAGGCTCTCGCCCGCGGTGAGGATGGCGGTTATCAGGTCGCCGAACTCGGGCACGTACTCCTCGTCGGCCGCGCCCAGGATGATGTTGGACTGGTCGAACACGAAGTCGTGGTGCGAGGCGGGGATGCCCATCAGGTCGCAGACGATGCGCAGCGGCAGCCGGGCGGCCACATCGGTGACGAAGTCGCACTCGCCCCGCTCGCAGACCTCGTCCACGATCATCGAGGCCTGGTCCCGGACCGCGTCCTCCAGCCGGGCCAGCATCCGGGGAGTGAAGCCGGCCGACACCAGCCGTCGCAGCCGGGCGTGGCGGGGGTCGTCCATGGCGATGATGGAGTTGAAGTACTCGTTGAACTCGGGCGGAAAGTCGTTGATGGTGACTCCCCGGGACGAGGAGTAGATCTGCGGTTTGCGCGACACCTCCAGGATGGGGGCGTGCCGGGACACGACCCAGGCTCCCGGCGTCTTGATGCCCGACAGTTCGTCCACGAACTGGAATCCGGGGAAGAACGTGAGCGGCTCGGAGCGGAGCCTCGTCAGGTCCTCCTCCACCTCGTCGCGGTGCCGCCGCCAGAAGACATTGTGGATCGGGTTGCGAGGATCCGCCTTGTCGGCCGGAGGGGGCTTGGTGGAGGGGCCGGGCGTGACAACGGTCATGGCATCAGGATGGCGGCGAACCGCCGCTTTGGGGAATCGGTGCTCTGACTGTAGTGGTCGGGCGCGGCGTCGATCCGCGGACCTTCCGCTTTTCAGGCGGACGCT
>VYCM01000151.1 GCA_009843915.1 Acidimicrobiaceae bacterium
CGGGCGCCGCCTCGGGCTCGGTGGTCGAGGCGCCCGCCTTCACGAACACGCTCGAACCGGGGGAGCCGCCGATCCCGACTGACGCCAGCGCGGCGTCGGTGGCCAAATCGACGATTGCCGACACGGTGTAGGAAGCCGCCGGGGTCAGGCCGTCCACCCGCCGCTTCAGGTACATGAACAGATCGTCGCTGCGGTTGTGGCCCTGCACGTAAATCCCTGCGCCGTCGAGGCCGTCGGGTAGGGCCCGGTGTCCGCCGTCAAGCTCGTAAATCGACTGGTCGTAGTCCTCCGGCAGGTCGGCGAAGTCGACCACCCAGCCATCGGCGTCGGTCTCGAACGAGAAGTCGAACTCGACCGGGGCCGAGCCGGGCCCGGGACTCTCGTCGCTGCCGTCGGGCGCCTCGCCGTCGGGTGCCTCCGGCTCGGTGGTTGTTGGTTCGGGTACTTCCGGTTCGGTCACCGTCGGCTCGGGTGTTTCCGGTTCGGTCACGGTTGGTTCGGGTGCTTCGGACTCGGGCGTCTCGGGCTCGGTGATGGTTGGTTCGGGTGCTTCCGGTTTGGTGATGGTTGGCTCGGGCACATCCGGAATGCTGGGAGCGTCGCTGGGTGCGCAGCCCGCGATGGCGACTGCCACAAGCACGGTCATCAGCCGCGGCCACCGTTTCAGCCGCTCAGACAGGGACCCTCGCGTCACCGACACCACAGCAACTGCAACCGTACCGGTGGGCGTGGCCTCCGAAACCGGGCCTTGGGTCTACGGCAGCTTCGCGGCGCGCCCCTTCAGCCGGGACGCCAGCCAGATGAGGCACAGCACCCCCACTGCCGCCCACTCGGCCCGGTCTGCGATGCGGACCGCCTCTCCGACATCGTCGGGGTCGGGCCGCGGTCCGTCCCCCAGCAAGGGGCGATTCTCCTCGGCGTCCCCATAGCGCAGGGGCCCTCCGAGCCGGCGACCCAGCGCAGCCGCCAACGCCGCCTCGGCCACCCCCGCATTGGGGGACGGATGGGCCGGCGCGTCGCGGCGGACCGCGGCGATGATCTCTCGGGCCCGGTGGGGACACAGCACTGCGACCAGTCCGGCGAAGATCCGGGCAGGAACGTAGTTGGCGACATCGTCGAGACGGGCCGCAGCCCAGCCGAAGTTGCCGTACCGGTCGTCACGCCGGCCGACCATGGCGTCCATGGTGTTGATCGCCCGGTAGGCGGCCGCGCCGGGCGCACCGGCCACTGCGGCCCAGAACGCAGGGGCGATCACCGCGTCCACGCTGTTCTCGGCCAGCGACTCGATGACCGCCGCGGCGATCCCCGTAGCGTCCAGTTCCGACGGATCACGCCCCACCAGCGACGGCAGCTCAGCCCGGGCCGCGGCCAGATCCCCCGACCCGGCCAACTCGCCGATGCGGCTCGCCACCCGGCGCAGCTCCCGACCTGCCGACACAGCCCAGGTGACCACGGCAGTAGAGCCAGTCGTGAGGCCGGCGGCCGCTCCCATCGCCGCGCCGGTCAGCGCATAGGCCGCGCCGTTCAACCGGCGATCGGCCCACAGCACATGCTCGGCCCGCTCCATGGTGCGCCCGAAACCGGCCACCGGGTGGACATCGGCCGGGGGCTCACCCACGAGCCGGTCCAGCAACAGCCCGCCGGCCGCAGCCAGGCAACGCTGCCCCAGCCGGATCAACGGACCACCCGACACACAGCCGGGAGCGCACGGGGCAACACGCTCAGGCCCCCGGTTCGGCCCCGGCCCACACCGCCCGGTACACGGCCTGCGCGATCCTCGAACCCCACCGCGACCTCGGACCGGCGAACCGCTCCGGCGCCCCCTCGCCGGGCCACGCAATGGCGATCGCGTCGGTGGCGGTGCCGGTTCCCGGCACGCCGCGGGCCGCCAACGCCTGGACCTTGGCCTCGGTGGCCGTGATCGCCGCGTTCACCGCCGCGCCCGGATCGAGCGTCACCGGCACCTGCACCACGAGGTTGATCGTGCCCGGCCCCGCCGGCACAGCCCCTGCGGACGGGTCGGCAGCCCAGGTCGGATGGCTGATCCCGACCGTAGCGTCCACGGCCACACTCTCGAACCCGCATCGCTGCCGCCGCCCCAAGTCGACCGCGGTGAACATCGCAACGCCCGCGCCCTGCATGCCGAGCCCGGCCGCGACCTCCCGGGCATGCTCCGACAAGTCCGTGCGGTCGTAGTCGGACGGTACGCCGATGTTGAGCACCCATTCGATCTCGCCCAGGCCACCGCCCACGGGCGCCGACGACAACACCGCCGTCGGGGCGTCCCACCGCCACACCAGCACACCGCGATGATCGGAGTCCGCTGGAACCAGATGCGGATCGACCGGGATGCTCAAGAGCCGGAGTCGCCGTTGCTCAAGCGGTCCAATGCCCGCGCCAGCCGGTCCAGACCCGGGCTGTCGGGCACAGCCACCCGGACGTGGCCGGGCATGCCGAAGCCGGCGCAGTCGCGCACGACGATCCCCTCGGGAGCCAGGCGCTCACGGAGGCCCGGAGCCCGCACCAGCACCCACGGCGCGTCGGCCGCGACCACATCCCAGCCCCGGCGAGCGAACACGTCGGCCAGCGCGGCGCGGGCCGAAGCGACCTCCCGGGCCCATCGCGGCAAGTCGGCCGACTCCAGCAACTCCGCCAGCACGGCCACGCCCAGAGAACCCACCGCCCACTCCGGCACATGGCGGGCGAAGCGCTCCACATCGTCGGCGATCACATACCCGAGGCGCAGACCGGGGCAGGCGAACACCTTCGTCAACGAACCGACGACCACGCCGTCGCGCCCCGCCGACCAGCGTCCCGTGGCCAGCGGATAGAAGGCCTCGTCCCAGACGTCGGCCGTCTCACCGGCTGCGGCCAGCACGCCGCTCGGGTTGTGGGGATCGCTGCGCCACACAGGGCCGCCGGCACCCCTCGGATGCAGGCCGAACTCCGGCTCGGAACGCACCCGGCCTCCGATCTCGGCGGCCACGGCCGCCACCGCCGCCGCGCCGCCGTTGGTCAGCACCAGCCGCTCCGGCCGAACCCCTATCGCATCGGCCAGAAGACGGGTAGCGGCCGAGGGATCGGGGTATCTGCGCAGGGCGTCGAGGTGTTGTCGAGCGACCGCGGCCACGTCGGGCGCGAACGGGTTGAGGTTCTGCGACAGGTCGAGGATCGACCCCGGATCGACACCCAGCGCCTCGGCCACCCGAGCACCGTCGCCACCGTGCGGACCCGGCGGGGGAACCGAGCGTGGCCCGTCCCAGGCTCGGCGAGCCGGCACGGCGGCCCCCGCCCGGTCGGACAGCCCCGGCAGCGCTGCATCCACGGGCGCCGATCGTACTGCCATCGAGCCGGCTGCCCGGTTGGAACGAACCGGGGCCGGTTCGGCGTATCTTGCGGAGATGATCGCTCGCCCCCCGGTGCCAGGCTGAGGCCGGTCGATGCCTGCTGTCGCCCCCTTCGCTGAAGCCCGGCTCGGGCCGGTCACCCTGCGCAACCGGATCATCAAGGCCGCCACCTTCGAAGGCGTCATGCCCGAGGCGCTGGTCACCCCCGAGCTGATCGAGTACCACCGATCGGTGGCCGCGGGCGGCGCCGGCATGTCCACCGTCGCCTACCTGGCCGTCGCCCCCGAGGGGCGCACCCACGCCGAATGCATCTGGCTGCGCCCCGAGGCCGTGCCCGGCCTGCGCCGTCTCACCGACGCCATCCACGCCGAGGGATCGGCCGCCGCCGCCCAGATCGGACACGCCGGGCCCGTCGCCAACTCCCGCTCCAACAAGGCCGCCTCGATCGCCCCGACCAAGCGGTTCAACCCGCTGGCCATGCGGGTCATCCGCTCGGCCACCGACGCCGACATCGCCCGCATCACCAACGACTACGCCCGGGCCGCCCGCCTCGCCGCCGACAGCGGCTTCGACGCCATCGAGATCCACCTCGGCCACAACTACCTGCTCAGCGCCTTCCTCAGCCCCAACCTCAACAAGCGCACCGACACCTGGGGCGGCCTCCTCGAGAACCGGGCCCGGTTCCCCCGCCAGGCCGTGCAGGCGGTGCGGGCCGCGGTCAGCGACAAGCTGGCCGTGACGGCCAAGGTCAACATGAACGACGGGGTCCCCGGCGGCCTCAAGGACGACGAGAGCCTCGAGTTCGCCCGGATGCTGGAGGCTGACGGCGCCCTCGACGCCCTGGAGCTCACCGGCGGCAGCTCCTTCGCCAACCCCATGTACCTGTTCCGAGGCGACGCCCCCCGCGAGGAGTTCGCCGCCACCCTGCCGCCCCACGTCCGGCTCGGCTTCAAGCTGGCCGGAGAGAAGCTCATGCCGGACTACCCCTTCGAGGAGGCCTACTTCCTGCCCAAGGCCAGGAAGTTCCTCGAAGCCCTCGACATGCCGCTGGTCCTGCTCGGAGGCATCAACCGGCTCGACACCGTGCAGTCCGCCCTCGACGAGGGGTTCGCCTTCGTGGCCATGGCCCGGGCCCTGCTGCGCCAGCCCGACCTGCCCAACCGCTGGCAAGCCGGAACCGACACCGAAGGCAACTGCATCCACTGCAACCGGTGCATGCCCACCATCTACAGCGGCACCCGCTGCATAGTCGACCACCCCGAGCCCCTGACCGTCGGCCGCCCCATCATCTGACCGGCGCCCGCCCTCGACGCCCGCTGCTAGGGCTGTCGGAGGGGCAGCGGTAGCCTCGGCTCGTGCGTTTGTACGACACCGCACGCCGTTCTGTGGTGCCCTTCGAGCCGCCCGCGCCTCCCGAAGAGGTGCGGATCTACGTGTGCGGCATCACCCCGTACGACAGCACCCACCTTGGACACGCCAACACCTACCTCGCCTACGACCTGCTGATCCGCCGCCTCGAGGACCTCGGCCACCAGGTGCGGATGGTGCGCAACATCACCGACGTCGACGACTCGATCCTGCCCAAGGCCCGCGAGCTCGGAGTCGACTTCCTGGAGCTGGCCGCGGCCGAGACCGCCCGGTTCCACTGCGACATGGAGGCCCTCAACACCCGACCCCCCGCAGCCGAGCCCAAGGCCACCGAGTGGGTGTCGGAGATGATCGCCCTCATCGAGGTCCTCGTGTCCGGGGGCCACGCCTACACCGTCGAGGGCACCTCCTGGTTCGACGTCTCCACCTGGCCCGCCTACGGCCGCCTCGGCGGCTACGACACCGCCGCCATGCGGACCCTGGCCGCCGAGCGGGGAGGCACCCCCGACGATCCCCGCCAGCGCAACCCGCTGGACTTCGTGCTGTGGCAGCCGTCGGCACCCGACGAGCCGACATGGGACTCGCCGTTCGGCCCGGGCCGCCCCGGCTGGCACATCGAATGCAGTGCCATGTCGATGGGCCTGCTCGGCGCCGGCATCGACCTGCACGGCGGGGGCAGCGACCTGATCTTCCCCCACCACGAGTGCGAGCTGGCCCAGAGCGAGGCCGCCGCCAACCGCCAGTTCGTGAAGCACTGGATGCACTGCGGGATGGTCGCCTACGAGGGCACCAAGATGTCGAAGTCGCTGGGCAACCTCGTGTTCGTCAGCGACCTCTGCAAGGAGAGCGACCCGGCCGCGGTGCGTCTCGCGCTGATGGCCCACCACTACCGCGACGACTGGGAATGGCACGACGGCGACGTGGACGAGGCCGAGGTCATGCTCGGCTCCCTCAACGAAGCGGCGCGGTGGAAGGGTTCCGCCGGCGGTGCCGATCCCGCTCCGTTCGCGCAGCGGCTGCGAGACGCGCTCGACGACGACCTCGACGCGCCCCGGGCCCGTGCCGTGCTGGCCGAGATGGCCCGTGCCGTGCTCGCGGGCCGCCTCGACGACTCCGCACCGGGCCTGCTGGCCGAGCTGTGCGCACTGTGCGGGATCGCCCTGGAGCCAGACCCGCCGTCGCCCGACCCGCAGTGATCTCGCTGTACGACACCCTCACGGGCGAGGTTCGCCCCCTGACGCTTCGTGAGGAGGGCAAGGTGGCGCTGTACGCCTGCGGCCCGACCGTCTACGACCACCCCCACCTCGGTCACGCCCGCTCGGCCCTCACCTACGACGTGCTGCGCCGCTACCTGGAGTGGCGGGGCCTCGACGTGCGCCATGTGGCCAACATCACCGACATCGACGACAACATCATCAACCGGGCCCGCGACGAGGGCAGCACCGAGAGCGAGGTGGCCTTCGAGTGGGAGGCCGTCTACATCGACGCCATGGCCGCGCTCGGAGTGCTCGACCCCCACGATCGGCCCCGAGCCACCGAATGGGTCACCGAGATGGTCGATTTCGTCGCTCGGATCATGGACGCCGGGGTGGCCTACACGACTCCCACGGGCGTGTACCTGCGGGTGCGGGACGTGCCCGGTTACGGCGACCTGGTGCACCGCGACCTCGACGACCTGCGGGCCTCGGCCGGGGCCAGGGTGGAGGTGGACGAGGCCAAGGAGGATCCCCTCGACTTCGCGCTGTGGAAGGCGGCCAAGCCCGACGAGCCGTCGTGGCCGTCGCCGTGGGGGCCGGGACGGCCGGGCTGGCACATCGAGTGCGTGGCCATGAGCCTCGGCATCCTCGGAGACGGCTTCGACATCCACGGCGGCGGCAACGACCTGGTGTTCCCCCACCACACCAACGAGCGGGCCGAGGCGCTGGCCGTCGGCCGGTCGTTCGCCCGCCACTGGGTGCACAACGCCATGCTCAACATCGAGGGCACCAAGATGTCGAAGTCGCTGGGCAACTACCGCACGGTGGTCGAGATGCTCGACGAGCACCCCGACAACGGCCGGGCCTTCCGCCTGCTGGTGCTGCAAACCCACTACCGCAAGACCATGGAGGTCAACGCCGAGCTAATGGCCTCGGCCCGGGCCGCCTGCCAGCGCCTCGACGCCCTGGCCCGCCGGGCTGCGGTCCTCGACCCCCTGTCGGAATCGGGGAGCGAGGGTGAACTGGACGTATCCGCCGTCGACGCCTTTCGGGCAGCCATGGACGACGACCTGGGCACACCCCAAGCCGTGGCGGTGATCTTCGACACGCTGCGCCGAGCCAACACCGCCTTGGACGCTGGCGCCGACGATGCTGGTGCCCTGGCGGCCACGGTGATCAACCTGGCCGGTGCGCTGGGAGTGGCGGCTGACGCGGCCGGGCACGGCGCTGACGCCGGTGAAGCCGATGATGCCATCGACGACTTGGTGGCCCGGCGGCAGGCGGCGCGGGAGGCCAGGGACTGGGCCACGGCCGACGCGCTGCGGGACGAGCTCTCGGCGCTGGGCGTCGTGGTGGAGGACACCCCGGCCGGCCCGATCTGGCATCGGGCGTGAGGCCTCTGTGCGTTCTTGATGTAGTTGTGCCGCTCACAGAGGGTCAACTACATCAAGAACGGGCGGTGAGGCAGGTGACGGTGCCGTGAGCGTGCTCGGCAACCGGGTGCTGCGCACCGAGGACCCCCGGATGCTCACCGAAGGGGCCCGCTATGTAGCCGACCTGCGGCTCGATGGTGCGGTCCGCGCTTGCTTCGTGCGTTCCACCGTCGCCCGCGGGCGCCTCACCGGCGTGGACACGGCCGAGGCCGGCAGGCAGCCCGGCGTGCTCGGGGTGTTCACCGCGGCTGACCTGGACCTGCCCGACCTGAAGCCGATCCCCATGGTCGACCAGCGCATGACCCGGCCGGTGCTGGCCCGCGACACCGTTTGCTTCGTCGGCGAGCCGGTGGCGGCGGTGGTGGCAGAGACGGCCGCCGCGGCCGCCGACGCAGCCGAGCACGTCCTCGTCGACATCGACCCACAGCCCGCGGTGGTGGCTCTGCCCGACGCCGCAACCGGCGACACGCTGGTCCATCCTGGCGCGGGCACCAACGTCGCCTTCGACATGCCCGCAGCTGGCAACGCCGAGGCCCCGGTGGACTTCTCGGACTGCGAGGTCACGGTGGAGGCGTCGCTGGTGAACCAGCGGTTGGCCGCCGTGCCGCTGGAGCCCCGTTCCGCGGCCGCGGAATGGTCCCCTGACGGCACCCGGCTGACGTTCTACGCCTCCACCCAGGCCCCGCACCGGGTGCGCGACGCTCTGGCCTCCCTGTACGGGCTCGACAAGGCCGCCGTCCGGGTGGTGACCCCCGACGTGGGCGGCGGCTTCGGGGCCAAGGGCACCCCCGCACCCGAAGAGCTGGCGGTGGCCGGGCTGGCCCGCGCCGTCGGACGGCCGGTGGTGTGGACCGAGTCCCGAGCCGAGAACCTGACGTCCTCGGTTCACGGCCGGGCCCAGCGCCAGCGCCTGCGCCTGGGCGGCAGCCGCACCGGACGGATCACCCACTACGAGCTCGAAGTCGCCCAGGACGCGGGCGCCTACCCGATGATCGGCGCCTTCCTGCCCACCTACACCCGCAAGGTGTTCACCGGCTGCTACCGGATCGCCAACGCCTCCATCAGCGGGCAGAGCCTCGTCACGAACACCGCGCCGGTCACCGCCTACCGGGGCGCGGGCCGGCCCGAGGCCGTCTACGCCATCGAGCGGGCCGTGGACCTCTACGCCGCCACGATCGGGATGGACCCCGCCGAGGCGCGCCGCCTCAATTTCGTGGCGCCCGAGGGCTTCCCGTACACCAACCCGGCGGGAAGCACCTACGACACCGGCGACTTCGGCGAGGCCCTCGATCGGGCGCTGGCAGCGGCCCGGTATGACGACCTGCGAGCCGAGCAGGCGTCTCGCCGGGCCGGCGGCGACCCGATGCTGCTCGGCATCGGCATCGCCTCATTCGTGGAGAGCACCTCGATGGGCCCCAGCGAGCTCGGCGAAATCGAGCTGGCCGCCGACGGGTCGCTGGTGGTGCGCAGCGGGGCCACCGCGTTCGGGCAGGGCCACGACACCTGCTGGGCCATGATCGCGGCCGAAGCCACTGGTGTTCCACTCGACCGCATCAAGGTCATATCGGGCGACACCGCCGAGATTGCGTCCAGCGGGCTGACGGCCGCCTCCCGGTCGGCCCAGTTGGCCGGCTCGGCGGTCCTGACCGCGGCCCGGCACCTGGTGGAACTGGCCCGGGTCCAAGCCGCCGCCTGCTTGGAGGCGGCCGAAGCCGACATCGTGCTCGACACCGCCACAGGGGCCTTCCATGTAGCCGGATCACCGCAGCCTCGAGTCAACTGGGCCGACATCACTGCCCGAGCGACCGATGCCGGGGAGGCCCCGCTGGCGGCGGTCTCGGACTTCGAGCAACCCGACAACACGTACGCCTTCGGCTGCCACGTGGCCGTGGTCGAGATCGACTCCCGCACCGGTGAGGCAACCCTTCGGCGTCTGGTCGCCTGCGACGACGCCGGCACGCTCATCAACCCGCTGGTCGCCGAGGGCCAGGTCCAGGGAGGTATCGCCCAAGGCGTGGCTCAGGTCCTGCTCGAGGAGATGGTCTACGACGCCGACGGCAACCCGCTGGCCACCAACCTCGTCGACTACCCGGCGATCTCAGCGCCCGACCTGCCCAGCTTCGACTTGGTCCCCATGGAGACTCCCACCCCCCTGAACCCGCTCGGCGCCAAGGGGATCGGCGAATCCGGCACGGTCGGCGCCGGCCCCGCCGTCCTCAACGCCGTCCACGACGCCGTCGCCCACCTGGGCATAGACCACATAGACATGCCCGCCACCCCCCAGAGAATCTGGCACGCCCTGCGGACTGCCGGGAGCGGACGGACCGGCTAGCGGATGGCGTGGATGTAGCCGCCCTTGGTGCCGACCACGATGAGGCCGTCCCAGACCGCCGGGGTTGACTCGATGCAGGCGCCCAGCGAGATGCTCCACAGCTCAGGCGGCTCAACCGTCGTGTCGCTCACGTCGAAGGCGTAGAGCCCGCCGCCGCAGTCGCCCTGGATCCATACGTCGTCCACGATGGCGGGGCTGGGCCAGGTGGGGCCGGGCAGCTTCTTGGTCCAGCGCACCTCGCCGGTGGCGGTGTCCACGCCGTAGACGTGGCCGGTGTGGGTGGGCACGATCAGCAGGTCGCGGTGCAACCCCGGAGTGGCCCACACTCCCGACCCGTTCAGCGCGCCCCGCACATGCACGCTCCACACCAACGGATCATCGGGCCGGCTCGGGTCGAGCTTGATGATCTGGCCGACCTCGTGGGACCGGTCCGTGCCCCGCTGGTACTCGACCCCGGCGTAGATCATGCCCTCGGCGTCGATCACCAGCGAGGCGTCGGTGTCGTCGCCCGTCCAGAAACGGAACACCCGCTCGGGCACGTCGGCCGGGTCGTCCCGCAGCCCGGCGATGTCCCAGCCCTGCACCAGCCCGCCCGAGTTGGCGAAGTACACGGTGTCGCCGCTGACGGCCACCGAGTTCTCGATCGACAGCTCCCGGTCCACCGCGGCCAGCAACTCGTCGTCCCAGCCGGGCGCGTGGAACACCACCTGCGGGTCGGCGGTGACCAGCCCGTTGGCGCTGTAGCCCCGGTTCAGCTTCACGATGTGGAACCGTGAGTTCTCGCCGCCGATGAACAGGTGGTCGTCGATCACCATGCCCGAGCTGTCCCAGTCGTCGTTCCACATGATCGGACCCAGGTCGTAGGCGCCCAGCGACCACAACTCCCGGGGCGTCCCCGCGTCGAAGGCCACCACCCGGTACTTGTTGTCGCGGCTGCCCACGTACACCAGCGGATAGCCGTCGGGGTCGATCGTCACCGACCCCTTGATGATGTCGCCGGTATCGAAGTCGGGCAGCAGCCGCTCTCCGGTGTCGGCATCGAGGAAGTGCACGCTGCCGCTGAACGCCCCGACCACCACCCAGGTGCGGCCGTCCCGCTCGAAGACAGCGGGCTGGCCCGTCCAGCCGGTGCCGCACCACTCTCGGAGCTCGCCGCCGGTCGACGACAGCGAGCACATGGGATCACCCCTGGGGAAGTGCCAAGCCATCTCCGGCACCCGCGGCACCGGCCCCTTGCCGTAGTAGGTCCGGGTCGGGTTGCCCCGGAACGTGAGCAGACCCTCCACGGTGTCGCCCCACGGCTGTCCGGAGGTCTCCGGATCCACCCAGCCCTCGAACGGTGGCACCGTGGTTGTCGTGGTCGTAGTGGTCGTTGTCGTGGTTGTGGTTGTCGTCGTAGAAGTCGTGGTGGCCACCTCGGCCGAAGCCGCGCCGAGGGCTGTCCCCGGGGCGGCGCCGGGCGCAGCACCCGAGCCCTCGGCGGCGCCGGTGCCGTCGGACTCAGCCCGGTCCAACTGCGACGCCCACCTCACCACCAGCACTGCGGCCAGCACCAGGGTGGCCGCGGACAGCGCCACCAAGCGCACTCTCCTCGACCGCCCGGTCACGGCTACATCATGCCCACACAGGCGAGGATCGCCGCCGCCGGGAGTGCCGTTCTGCTGTCAACCGGTGGTCGTAGGATCGAGGCGTGACCGCGGACGAGCACCCGCTGACCGTCGCCTTCGACGCCGACGACACGCTGTGGCACAACGAGGACCTGTTCTTGGACGTGCACATCGAGTACGAGGAGTTGCTGTCGCCGTGGGCCGAGGCCGCCACTGTGGACGACCGGCTGCACGAGGTCCAGATGACGAACCTTCCCCGCTTCGGCTACGGCGTGAAGTCGTTCACGCTGTCGATGATCGAGGCGGCCGTGCGCATCAGCGGGGGCGAGGTCGACGCCGACCGCATCACCACGATCATCGGCTATGGCAAGCGGCTCCTCGACCGGCCGGTCGAGCTGATCGACGGTGTCGAGGAGGTGCTCGACGCTCTCGGGCACCACCGGCTGATGGTCATCACCAAGGGCGACGTGCACGACCAGCTGGCCAAGGTGGCCGCCAGCGGACTGGCCGAGCGCTTCTGGCGGGTCGCGGTGGTGGCCGACAAGGACGCGGCCGTCTACGGCGAGCTGCTCGAGCGCCACGGGATCGACCCGACCAGGTTCGTGATGGTCGGCAACTCTCTGCGCTCCGACGTGCTGCCGGTGCTGGAGCTGGGCGGGTCCGCGGTGCACGTCCCGTACCCGATCACATGGCGCCACGAGAACGAGCACGACGGCCACGACATCGAGGTGCCCACTCTGGAGGCCCTGCGGGATCTCCCGCAACTGTTGAGGGGTTGGGACGGCGACGGCAAGTTGGCCCCCGGCATGGCCGGTCCGGCCGGGATCGGTGGACGCTATGGGGCGCACCCCGCGTGAGACGGCTCAACGCCGAGGAGATCGCCCGCTACGACCTCGTACCGCCCGAGATCTCCCGCCGGGCCCGAGTGCAGAAGGTGCCGTTCCTCGCGCCGGGTTCCCATGGCATGACCGTGGGGCGGCTGATCCTGCTGCTGCGTGACGACGACCACTCAGGGAAGCGAACCCTGCTCGCTCACGAGTTGGTCCACATCGAGCAATACGCCGAGCTAGGCACGGCTCGGTTCCTGCGTCGCTACATCGGCGAGTACGCCCGCAATCTCTGGCGCCTGCGCAGCCACCGGCAGGCCTATCTGGCGATCTCCTTCGAGGCTGAGGCCCGGGCTGCGGCCGAGCGCTGGCGGCGGGACCTAGCTCAGTACTCGTAGAAGCCGCGGCCGGTCTTGCGGCCCAGCCGGCCCGCGGCCACCATGCGGCGAAGCAGCGGGGGCGGCGCGTAGAACCTCTCGGCGTACTCCGCGTACAGCGACTCGGCCGTGAACAGGCACACATCGAGCCCGATCAGGTCGGCCAGCGTCAGCGGACCCATGGGATGGCCCGCGCCCAGCTTCATGGCGTCGTCGATGTCGGTTGCGGAGGCATGCCCCGACTCGTACATCTCGATGGCCTGGCAGATGTAGGGCACCAGCAGCTTGTTGACCACGAAGCCGGCCCGGTCCGGAGCCGGCACCACCCGCTTGCCGAGCGTGTCGGTGGCGAACGCGGTGGCCGCCTCGGTCACGGCCGGGTCGGTGAGCTGGGTGCTGATCACCTCGACGAGCTTCATCACCGTGGCCGGGTTGAAGAAGTGCATGCCCAGCACCTGCTGGGGACGGGATGTGCCCATGGCCACATCGATGATCGGGATCGACGACGTGTTGGTGGCCATGATCGCCGACGGGTCCAGCACCCGGTTGAGCACCCCGAAGATCTCCAGCTTGAGCGGCAGTCTCTCGGGCACGGCCTCCAGCACCAGTTGGCAGCCGGCCAGGTCGTCCAGGTCGGTAGTCCAGGAAATGGCCGAGGCCGCGGCCTCTCGGGTGGCCTCGTCGAGCTTGCCCCGGGCGACGCCCCGGTCCATCGAGCCCTCGACCCGGCCCCGGCCCGCCTCGACCAGCTCCGGCGTCGCCTCACGGGCCACCACCTGAAGGCCGTTGCGGGCTGCCACCTCCACGACCCCACTGCCCATGGTCCCGACGCCGATCACGCCGACTGTGCTGATCTCCATGTCTGTCTGCTCCTGTTAGCGCTCGTTTCCGGGGGACTTCGACGGTACTCAGTCCGACTCGCTAATCGTCACCGAGTTGATGGTCACATCGGTGAGGGGCCGGTCGTTGCGGTCGGTCTCCACGTTCTGCATGGCTTCCACCACGTCCAGTCCCCGCACGACCTTGCCGAACAGCGAGTACTGGGGCGGCAGCCCGGCGCCGCCCGGCCCGCTGATGATGAAGAACTGGCTGCCGTTGGTGTCCGGCCCGGCGTTGGCCATGGCCAGCGAGCCGATCTCGTAGCGTCCCGGCTTGGGCAGCTCGTCGGCGAACCGGTAGCCGGGCCCGCCCCGGCCGGTGCCGGTGGGGTCGCCGCCCTGGCACACGAAGCCACTGATGATGCGGTGGAAGATCACGCCGTCGTAGTAGTGGTACCGGGCCAGCACCACGAAGTTGTTGACCGTCAGCGGCGCCGCCGCCGGGTCGAGGGCGATGGTGAGCGACCCCATGGAAGTGTCCATCGTCGCCGTGTAGCGCTTGGAGGCGTCGATGCACATCGGCGGCGGCTGGCTGAACTGTTGACGGACCGGACTCGATCCGTCCTCGGCGGGGCAAGGTGTGGCAGCCACGGTGGATTCCTCGCTGTCGTGAGTCGTGGTCCCGAAGGACCGGGCGACCCTACCGGCGTGGTGCCCGCTCTTGTTCGCTTCGCTCACGGGCCGCTCGGGTCCAGGGGCGATGCGGGGGCATCATCCACCGGCGCGTGACCGCGCCCTATGGTGACGCGCGTGCGGTTCTGGATCCGGCGATCGAACCCGCCCAGCGGCACCGGCGTGGCCATGGCCACGCTCGCAGGGGCGCTCCACTCGCTGCGGTGCGAGCGCTGCGACGTCACCTGGCGCGGGTCGTCGTCGGTGCCCTGCTGGTGCTGCGGCGCCCCCGGCGACATCCGCGGCGAGGTGCGCATCTTCGCCGACTGACCCGCCGATAAGGTCGGCGCCATGACGCTGCACTGGTCCGACACCGGGGTCGAGGTCCACAAGGTGGTCGTCGGCCCGGTCGACAACAACGTCTTCGTGATCCGCTGCACGTCCACCGGCGAGGCGGTCCTGATCGACGCGGCCAACGAGCATGAACGCCTGCTGGAGCTGTGCCGCGGGCTCGGCGTGCGGACCGTGCTCGAGACCCACGGGCACTGGGACCACATCCAGGCCATCCCGGCGGTGCGCGACGCCGGCTACGAAGTGGGAGTGACCGCCGAGGACGCGGCCATGCTCCCCAGCTACGACTACCTGCTGGAGGACGACACCGTTATCGAGGTCGGCCGCCTCCGGCTGCGCACCCTGCACACCCCGGGCCACACCCCCGGCTCGATTTCGTTCCATGTGGAGGGGACGCCGCTGCTGTTCACCGGCGACACGCTGTTCCCGGGCGGGCCGGGCGCCACCCAGTACGAGGGGGGCGACTTCCCGACCATCATCCGCTCGATCGAGGACCGCATCTTCAGCAAGTTCGACGGCTCCACGGTCGTGCTGCCCGGCCACGGCCTCGACACCACCATCGGCGACGAGTCCCCGCACCTCGACGAATGGATCGCCCGGGGCTGGTGAACGCCGGGCCCCGGTAGCTTGACCGGCCAGAGCTGGCAGACCGCAGAACCAGGAGGTTCCATGACCAGGCTTCTCGAAGGCAAAGTGGCGCTCGTCACCGGCGCAGGACGCGGCATCGGGCGCGAGCACGCCCTGATGCTCGCCGAGCACGGCGCCAAGGTCGTGGTCAACGACCTGGGCGGCGACGAGTTCGGCGGAGGCGCGGACGTGACCCCCGCCGCCGAAGTGGTCGGCGCCATCACCTCGGCCGGGGGAGAGGCGGTCGTCAACGGCGGCAGCGTGGCCAGCTTCGACGACGCCGGAGCCATGGTGCAACAGGCCATCGACACGTTCGGCGACATCAACATCGTGGTCAACAACGCCGGGATCCTGCGGGACCGGATGGTGTTCTCGATGACCGAGGACGACTGGGACGCCGTGGTGGCTGTCCACCTCAAGGGCACCTTCGGACCGTCCCATCACGCCGCGGCGTACTGGCGCAACAAGGCCAAGTCGGGCACCGATACCTACGGGCGGATCATCAACACGTCGTCGCCGTCGGGGATCTACGGCAACGTCGGCCAGACCAACTACGGCGCAGCCAAGGCCGGCATCGCCGCCTTCACCGTGATCGCGGCCCAGGAACTGGTCCGCTACGGCGTGACCGTCAACTGCCTGGCCCCCACGGCCTGGTCGCGCCTCACCGCGCCGCTGATGGGTGGCGACGAGGCCTCCGAGGAGTTCAAGGACAGCATCGACCCCCGCTGGATCGCGGTGGTCACCGCCTGGCTGGCCAGCCCCGAGGCGGCCAACGTGACCGGCCGCGTATTCGATGTGCGGGGCAAGAATCTGGGCATATCCGAGGGATGGCACCTGGGTCCGGTCGAGGTCCAGCCGGACAACCCCGCCGAGTTGGGTCCGGTGATGTCCAAGCTGATGGCCGCGGCCCGTCTGAACGCCGACATGTCCGGCCGGGACCACGAGGGTCTGGGCTTCCCGAGCCAGTCGATATAGCTAGCCGGAACCCGACCCGCGGTCGGGCAGCGGGAGCCGGACGGTCATCTCGGTGAACTCACCGGGCTCGGACTCGGCGGTTATCGATCCGCCGTGCTGCCGGACGACATCGCTGCACAGGCTGAGTCCCAGTCCCACGCCGGTCCCCGACGGCTTGGTCGTGTAGAACGGGTTGAAGATCTTGTCCATGGAGTCGTGCGGGATGCCGATCCCATTGTCGCGGATGCGGATGACTATCTCCTCGCCCGTTCGCTCGGTCCTCAGCCACAGAGCCGGCTGGTAGGACCCGCTGTCCTGCTCGACCATCCGCCGCTTCTCGTCCATCGCGAAGCAGGCGTTGCCGACCAGGTTCAAGAACACCCTCCCCATCTCCTCGGGCACGACCTCCATCTCGCCGACATCGGGGTCGCAGTCGCGGTGGACCTCGATCTCGAGTCCCTCGGCCTGGACGCTGTGGAACGCGATCAACGTCCTGTCGTTGAGCAGGTCGTTGATGGCGACGGGCTGGGGCTTGCCGCCGCCGCGTCCGATAGTCGCCATGTCCTGAACAATCCGCTCCGCCCGGTCACCATGCGATCGGATCCGCAGCAGGTTCTCGGTCAAGTCGTCGATGACCCCGGCGATCACGGCTCGCGTGCGCTCGTCGAGGTCGCCCGAGTGCTGCTGCATGGCCTCGCGGAGTTCTCCGACGAGCTCTTCCGACGACTCCGAGAAGTTCCTCATGAAGTTCAGGGGGTTCCTGATCTCATGGGCTACGCCCGCGGTCAACTCGCCCAACTCGACCAGCTTCTGGCGCACGACCATCCGGTCCTGCGTCCGGCGCAGCTCCGACAGCACTCGCTCCAGTTCACTGTTCTTCGCCTGGAGGTCTTCGGACAGCTTCCGCACGAGATCCAGCTGCAGGGCCTCGATGGATCGCTGACGAAGCTGCTCCAACGCCTCGGCCGCCTCGTTCACCTCGTCGTTGCCGGCCAGATCCACCGTGTAGTCCAGGTTCCCCTCGCCCATGTGCCGGATCCAGAGCTCGATCGCGACCGTGCGCAGGCCCGTGCGCACCAGGCGGTAGAAGGTGAAGAGAACGAGGCCGAGACAGACCGCGGCGAGCACGACCAGGGTGCTTTGGTCGGCGGATACCGCCTCTACGAGCAGTATGACGCTCACCACGAGGATCCCCGTCATGGCGATGATCACCTGAACTGACTTGCGTCGAAGGCTGAACCGGGAGATCGGATGCTCACGGCTGCTGGGAGTCGTATCAGGCGCCATGTCCTGTAGTCCCTTCGGCTTGCTGATCGAGGTTCGGGCTGCCCGGCGGCCAGACCTCGACAAACTCTAGAGAGCGGACTCGTCCGGTGGCGGCGTGGGGGTTTGGCGGCGACATAATGAGCGAGGCAACGACCGCAGGTCCGAAGGGTGTCCAACGCATGGACTTCGAGCTGAGCGAAGAGCAGCAGATGTTCCGCGACGTGCTCCGGCAGTTCGTCGACAGCGAGATCAAGCCAGTGGCCCGCGAGATGGAGCAGTCGGGCCAGTACCCCCATGAGATCGTGGCCAAGATGGCCGAGATGGGCCTGTTCGGCATCACCGTCGGCGCCGAATACGGCGGCCTCGACCTCGACACGGTGTCGATGAGCCTGGTCTTCGAGGAGATCTCCATGGGCTGGATGGGCATCGCCGGGATCCTCGGCAGCCACTCCCTGAGCTGCCGGATGATCATGCTCCACGGCACCGATGAGCAGAAGGAGCGCTGGCTGCCCGGGTTGGCCACCGGCGAGCGGCGCACCGCCATCGCCCTCACCGAGCCAGGCGCGGGCAGCGATCTGCAGGGCATCTCCACCCGGGCCTGGCGCGACGGGGACACCTACGTGATCCGAGGGACCAAGACCTGGATCACCAACGCTCGCTTCGCCAACCCGCTTCCCGTGCTGGTCAAGACCGACCCGGACTCCGTGCCCCGCCACCGGGGCATGAGCGTGCTCATGGTCGAGGCGGGCACGCCCGGTCTCGAAGTGCTCAGGGATCTGGGCAAGCTCGGCTACAAGGGCCCCGAGTCGTGCGAGGTGGTGCTCGACGATGTGCGAGTGCCGGCCGGCAACCTGCTGGGCGGCCAGGAGGGCTTGGGGTTCAAGCAGGTGATGTCAGGCCTGGAGGTCGGCCGGATCAACATCGCGGCACGAGGCGTGGGCGTGGCCCAGGCCGCCTTCGATGCCGCGCTCGACTACTCCCAGCAGAGGGAGGCCTTCGGCCAGCCCATCGGGGAGTTCCAGGCCGTCCAGCTGAAACTGGCCGACATGGCCACCGAGATAGAGGCGGCCAGGCTGCTGACCCGCTGGGCCGCCAACCGCATCGACCAGGGCCTGAGGGCCGACGTGGAGGCGGGCATGGCCAAGCTCTTCGGTTCGGAGGCCGCCATCAAGGCGTCGCTCGAGTCCATGCGCATCCACGGCAGCTACGGGTACTCCACCGAGATGGAGATCGAGCGCCTCTATCGCGACGCCCCCCTGATGGCCATCGGCGAGGGCACCAACGAGATCCAGCGCACCATCATCGCCAAGGGCCTGATGAGGCGGGCCCGGGAGCGGTCGTGACGGTCGCCGATCGCCTCAGCGGGGTTGGGCTCCTGTCGGCCGCCGAGACGGCCGCGTTCAGTGCCGACGGGTTCGTGACCGTCGACTCATTGATCGACGCCAGCCTGATCGACCCCCTGAAGGAGCGCTTCGAGCGGCTGTTCCGCGGCGACTTCGAGACCGGCACCTCTCCCGACGAGGTCAACTGGCAGGAAGGTCGCAGCGATCCGGCCCTGGCCCGGCAGATCTGCAACGGCTGGAAGGCCGACCGGCTGATCGCGTCGGTCGTACTCGACGCCCGCTTCGGCGAAGCGGTGGCCGGCCTCGCCGGCTGGCCCGGCGCCCGGATCGTCCAGGACAACGTGATCTGGAAGCCGCCGGCGGCGCGCTCCTTCGGCTTCCACCGCGACAACGCCTACCTGTCCTGGTACAAGCCGACGGAGATGTTCTCCTGCTGGATCGCCCTCGACGACACCACCGCCAGCGGCGGCACCATGGAACTGGCCCGGGGATCGCACCGCTGGCCCACCGGCTCCGACGTGATGGGCGAGTTCCACGACCCCGAGGACTACCGGGCCCCCGTCAGGGCCGCCGCCGCAGCCGCGGGTGTCGAGCTCGACTTGGCCGCAGTGGAGGTCGCCGCCGGCGGCGGGTCATTCCACCACGGCTGGGCCTGGCACGGCTCCGGCCCCAACCGCTCGGGCCGCCATCGCCGGTCCCTGGTGCTGCACTGCGCCAGCAGCGAGGCCCGATTCGACCGAGCCGGCTTCGGCGAGGGCAACGGGCCCATCTATTCCCGCTACGCGCGGCTCACCGACGACGAGATGGACGAGAACCACTTCCCGATCCTGTGGCGATCCGACGGCTACCGGACCCCCGGCATCTAGTCATCCAGCCGGCGTTGGGGACCAGGCTGGCCTGAGCCTCATCCAGGCCGTTAGCATCGCCGCCCGTGTCGGTTTTGTCGGCGATACACGCCTCGGCTGCGATTCTGCTGGTGGTGGCGGGGGTGGCCAAGCTGGCCCGGCCTGCTGACGGGTTCGCCGGCTTGGTCGGCTTTCGGGCGCGCCCCTTCCTTGTCAGGACCCTCGGAGGCGGGGAGGTTGTGGCCGGTGCCGGCGCGCTCTGGTTGGGCGGCCCTGTTGCCGCGTCGGCGGTGGGGCTGCTGTACGCCGCGTTCGCCCTGGCCGTCTTGCGGGCGTTGCTGATCGGCGCCGAGTCATGCGGGTGCTTCGGGCGTCTCGATGCGCCGCCGTCGCGAGTTCACGTTCTCGGCAATCTGGCATTGGCGGCGGTGTCGTTCGTTGCTGCCGGAGCCGATGTCGCTCCGGTACAGACCATCGTGCAGTCGATCAGCGACCGACCCGCGTACGGCGCGGCGCTGGCGCTGGAGATCGTCTTGATGGCCGGGCTGGGTCTGGTGGCCTTCACCGCGCTGCCTGAGGCCCTCGGCGCCCGAACCGTCAGAGCGGCCCGGCACGACACCGACACCCTGTTCCGGTCCGTGCCACCGCTTGCCGCCAAGCCCGGCGAACCGGTGGCCGTGGAGGGAAGGCGCCGGTGAGCCGCAAGCTGGTCGAACGGGTCTCCCGGGTGGTGGACCGCCGCGCCGGGCGCCGGGGCTTCCTGCGCAAGTCGGCCATGGCGGCCACGGCCGTCGCAGTTGCTCCCGTCGCCTACGCCATCCGCCCGACCACCGCGGAGGCGGCCATCATTCTGTGCAAGGGCTGGGAGTGCCGCCCCAGCGCCCTGTGCTGTGACCCCTACAGCGAGTTCTGCTGCAAGCTCACCGGCGAGAACCTGTGCCCACCCCGGACGATCGTCGCCGGCTGGTGGAAGGTGGACGGCTCGGGATTCTGCGATCTGAACGGCCCGAGCCCGCGCTACTACCTCGACTGCAACTTCACCTGCGACACTCGCACGGGCTGCCACTGCCGCTCCAACGGGTTCTGCGACAGGGGTTGCACGCCGGCCAGGTGCCAATGCAGCGGTGGATGCGACACTCGCAAGTCCGAGTGCACTCGCTTCCGATACGGGCAGTGCAACCAGGACGTGTGCGTGGGCCAACTCATGTGCCGAATCGTCACCTGCGTGCCGCCGTGGACGTGGGACCCGGCCTGCGCAACGTCCCCGGTTCTGTACGACCCGGGGACCCGCTGGCACGACCGGCCCTGCCTGCACGAAGGGTTCAACGACGTGCCGCCCAGGGCCTATTACGCCGACGCGGTCAAGTGGATGGCCGATGAGGGCATCACCACCGGCATGAAGAGCGACCTGTTCGGCCCCGACGAGCTGGTTAACCGGGCCCAGTTCGCCACCTTCCTGTGGCGTTACGAGGGCCAACCCCAGGTCGAACCCAGCAACAAGTTCAACGACGTGGAGACGAGCGCCTTCTACGCGCGGGCGGTGGCGTGGATGGTTGAGCAGCGGATCACCACGGGTCGGACCCTGAATCGCTTCGATCCGAACAGCAATGTGTCCCGGGCGGAGTCCATCGTCTTCCTGCACCGTCTGGCGGGAGAGCCGCAGGGCAGCGCAAGGATCGAATTCTCCGATGTGGGCCCCGACGCCTGGTACCGGGATGCGCTGGCATGGGTCCTCGAACACAACATCGATTGGTGGGCGGAGCATTCGACCCTCGACGCGGAGAAGCCTGCCAGCCGGGCCGAGATCGCCGCCCTACTGCACGGTTACGACCTCCGCCCATCCACCAGCCCGAGTGCGGTGGCGCCGTGACGGTCGTCGTCGTGCTGCTGGCCATCGCGGTGGGCGTGCTCGCCCTGCTCGTGTTCGGGCTGCTCCGAACCCACGCCGAGATCCTGCGGGCCCTCGACCGCGCCGGCATCAGCCTCGACGACGAGGAGGCCGCGGGATCCTCCACCGGGATCGTGCCGGAGCCGTCGGAGGTTGGTGCGTCTGCCGAGCCGGCAGGTGCCCGAGACCTCGTCGGGACGGTTCCGGCCGGAGGTCCGACCAAGGTCGCCGTCAGCGGTGTGGCGCACCTCACCCTGCTCGCGTTCTTGTCGCCGGGGTGCCGTACCTGCAAGCGGTTCTGGGATGCTTTCTCGGACCCGGATCTCGAGTTGCCCGGCGGCGACACCCGCCTCGTGGTAGTGGGCCAGGATCCGGCCCACGACTCGGAGTCGGCCATGGCGGAACTGGTCCCGCCGGGGGTCAAGGCCGTGCTGTCGTCGGCGGCATGGGAGGACTACGACGTGCCGGGCTCGCCGTACTTCGTGCTGGTGGACGGCTCCGAGGGCCGGGTAGTGGGTGCTGGCAGCGCGCTGCGCTGGGAGCAGTTGCAGAACCTGCTCCAGCAGGCCCTGGACGACGCCGGCCTGGCCGACTCCACCGGGCCGCAACCGCCGGGCGCCTCGGCTGGACGCTCGGGCCGCAGCCGGGCGCAGCGGGCCGATGAGGCGCTGCGGTCCGCGGGCATCGGTCCCGGTCATCCGAGTCTCTACGGCGGGCAGTCGGACTCGAACGGCAGCAACGGCGCCGACTCCCGCGCCGAACGATGATCGCGGTGCTGGCCATCGGGATGGCGGCGGCTCTAGCCGCTGGAGTCCGGTCGGCCTGGTCGCCTTGAGGCGTATCGATGCTCACCAGCATCAGCCCGCTCGGCGAGCGGGCCCGGGGAAATCGATGGTCGGTGACAGTCCTGTGGCTGGGCCTGGGCGCGGTCTTTGGGGGAACCGCCGTCGGGGCGGCCCTAGGCGCGCTGGGCCGGATTTCGGTCGCCGGTGTGGACAGCAGTGTCCGGCTCGTGTTGCTGGCCGTTGCCTGCGCCGGCGCCGCGGCCTGGGACTTGTCGGGTCGACGGCTCCCGGGTCGTCGCCAAGTGAACGAGGACTGGCTGGTCGCGTACCGGTCGTGGGTCTATGGAGCAGGCTTCGGCGTTCAACTCGGCGCGGCGGTGGCGACGGTGGTCAACACCGCGCTGGTGCCATTGTTCATGCTGGCTGCCTTGCTGGCCGGCGAGATGACCGCGGGACTGCTGATGGGCACGGCCTTCGGCGCAGTCCGGGGCGCGAGCTTGGTGCTGGGCCGCCGGGTTCGGACTCCCGACGATCTGCGGCACCTGCACCGCCGTCTCGACCGGCACGCCGACCGGGTCCGGCGCATGGGCGCGGGCGTGGCCGTGGCCCTCGCTGGAGCGGCCGCCGCCAGCCTGCTGGCGCTCTAGCTGCGAGCAGGGCCGGATGACGTGAGCAGGCTGGCAGCTCATGGGGTGAGCGTGGATGTGCCTGCGGGCTGGGAAGCCGAGCTGTCGACCCAGCCGGACCCGGCCATGCTCGACTCCAGCCTGGAGTCCTCGGATGCTTCGCTGGTGGTGGTGCACGCGGCCAACTTCTCGCTGCCTGCCGAGCGGGGTGACTACGGGTCGGGCGCGGTTGAGATCATGGACCGCGGCGGCATCTTCGCCGCCCTGATCGAGTTCGACGGCGCCTCGGCCAAGTCGAAACTGTTCGCTCACGAGGGCTTCCCGACCCGCCTCGAACCGGCCGATTTCGCCCCCGACCAACTGCACCTGTCACTGCCGGGTCAAGCCGGCCTCCAGCAGTTCTTCCACATGGGGTCGCGGGCGTTCTGCCTCTACACGGTGATCGGGTCGTACTCGATGCGGAACCTGCTGGTGCCGGAACTCAACCGGATGCTGTCGGGTATGAGCATCGGTTGACAGCCCCAATACCGGGAGTCCTCAGAGTGGCTCGCCCTCGTGAAGGACGCCGTACACGTCGGTGCGGCGGTCGGCCCGGGGCTGAATGAGCTCGCTTCGGGCCTGAGCCCTGCGGGCCTCGGACAAGTCGACGTCGACAACCTCGAGCTGCTCGCGCACCGTGGACAGAGGCCCGCCGGCCATCCGGCCGTACGGGTCGGACACCACCGACGATCCGAGGAGCTCGACACCGTCGCCCGCCCCGACCTGTGACGTGCAGGCGATGAACACCTGGCTGAGGTTGGCCTGCACCAGCGCCCCCTCGGCGTGGGCGATCAGCTCGCCCTCGCGGTACTGGCGCCGGTCGAAGCCGCGCACCCAGGCGGTGGGCACGCAGATCAGATCCGCTCCCCGCAGGGCCAGCACCCGCACCACCTCCACGAAGCGCAGGTCGTAGCAGATGCACAGCCCGATGGTCCCGTAGTCTGTGTCCACCACGCTCAGGCCGGTGTCGCCGGGGGTGAAGCAGTGCTTCTCGACGTCGAACAGGTGCAGCTTGCGGTAGTGCGCGACCACGCCTTCAGAGCCGACGGCCACCGCGGTGTTGTAGATGTCGTCGCCCGAGCGCTCGCACAGCCCGCCGACCACGAGTCCGCCGTGACGGGCCGCCTCGGCCTGCCAGTCGCCGACCGTCGGGCCGTCCAGAGCCTCGGCCAGCGGTTCGAGCGCCTCGCGGTCGGTGGTGTACCAAGGCACCGCCATCTCGGGAAGCAGCACGATGTCGGCGCCCTGCTCGAACAGCGAGGCGGCCGCGTCGACGCTGGCCTTCCGGTTGGCCTCGGCCGCTTCAGGGCGGCTGAGCAGCTGTGCCAGTCCGATGCGGGTCATTCGAGTTCAGCCCCATGGTCGTGACCGGGCGCGGTGGACGCCCGTCGAGGGTGGAGCTGATCGGATTCGAACCGACGACCCCCTGCTTGCAAAGCAGGTGCTCTAACCAGCCTGAGCTACAGCCCCGTGACGGGTGAGCGTAGCGGGGACACCAGCCGTCAGGAGGCCAGCGGACGGCCGAAGGGCAGCTCGTCCTGCCAGGTCGACAGGAACGCCTCCGCGGCGTAGCAGGCACCCAGGAACGGGCCGTCGTCGGAGGTGAGAGCCTCCTCCATCAGCGCGGCGACAGTGCTGGCGATCTCGGCGCGGACCTCGTCGTCGTTGGCGTCAGGACTGCTCCAGGCCGCGACTGTGGACCCGGCCAGGGCGACGAAGTCGGGCACGGCGGCGATGCCTTCACGGCGGCACACCGCCAGCGCCTTGGACGTGTACGCAAGCCGCCCGCTCGGTACCAGGGCGCGGCACCGGAGACCCTCCGCGATCCCGTGGTGCACCGCGCCCATCTTGGATCCAGCGAACACGACATCGGCGGCGATGCCCCACAGGGCACCCGGCTCGGCCAACCCGTCGCCGTTGCCGGCCAGGGCGCTCAGTGCCTTGTCGCCGTGCTCGGCCGAGGCGTCGGCCAGAGCCGCCGGATCGATACCGCCGTCGGCAGCCAACGACCCTTCGGCGGTGGCCACACCGATGATGCGCCCGCCCCGCTGCGCTACGGCCTCGGCCAGCGCAGGCCCGCTCGCGGAGAACCCCTCGACCACCGCAGTGCGTCCGTCGAGCCCCACGGCGGCGTCGGCCGCTGCGACCGCCGAGAGGCCATCGCACTGCGCCCCGAAGGCGTCCAGGCGCTCGGCGTTGCGGGGGTCACCGTCGCGCAACGGCGCCAAGTCCTGGTCGCTCACGCCCTTGGCCGCGTCGGGCAAGTAGGTGCCCTCAGCCACGAGGGCGGCAGCCTCGGCCACGAACGTGGCTACGGCCTCAGCTCGCGCCGGGGCGTCTGCGTTGATCCCTGCGGAAGCGCCGCTGCGCCGCATCTGCAGTGCCGCGTAGGTGTAGGTCTGGGAGCGGGCCAGATCCTTGGCCCCGCCCTGGAGGATCTTGCGGGCCCAGCGCACCGGGCCCGAGGCGGCCTCGGCGCCGTCGAGGTCCAGCGCTACGAACGCGTCAACCTCGCTGAACTTGTGCAGCCGCACGCGCGCTCCTCAGCTGGCGCCGTTGAGGATCCGCACCGGCAGCTTGCGGGGCCCGCGGATCTGTCCGGTCGACCAGGTCACGCCGTCGGGGTCGGCCAGCTCGAAGTCCGGGACGCGGGCCATCCACTCCTCCAGGGCCACGGTCAGCTCCATGCGGGCAAGGTTCGATCCCAGGCAGCGGTGGATGCCGAGTCCGAAGGCGACATGGCGGTTGCGCTGGCGGTCGATCACGAACTCGCCGGCATCCTCGAAGGCCTCGGGGTCGCGGTTGGCGGCCGGGAACGGCAGCAGCACCCAGTCGTCGGCCTGCATCGACTGGCCCGCGAACTCGGCGTCGGTGGCCACCAGCCGGGCCATGGTCACCGGCGCGTAGAAGCGCAGGAACTCCTCCACCGCGAACGGTCGCACCGCGGGGTCCTCCACCCAGCGACTGCGGTCGGTGGGGTGCTGGGCCATATGCCACAGCGAGGCGCCGATGGACGACCAGGTGGTGTCCACCCCGGCGACGATCAGCAGGGCGCAGGTGCCCCGCACGTGCTCGTGCTCCAGGGGCTGGCCCGCGATCTTGGCGTGGGTCATGTGGCTGATCAGATCGTCCTGGGGCTCTTCGGCCCGCTGCGCGATGAGCTTGTCTAGGTAGAAGTCGATCGAGTCCTCGTACTCGACGTGCAGCTCGGTGCCGGGCTGCTCCATGATCCGGTGGATGAACACCCGGAACTGGTCGCCGTCGGAGCGGGGCACCCCCAGCATGTCGGCGATCACCCGCACCGGGATGTGCTGGGTGTAGCCGAGGGCGGCGTCCACTATGTCGGTGCGTCCGGCCTCCACGTCGGCCAGGAGGTCGTCGAGCAATTCGCGGCAGGTCTCACGGGTGGACTCCCGCTTGGCCTCTATCGGCTTGGGGGCGAAGGCGGGCAGCAGGAACTCGCGGGCGATGCGATGGAACGGCGGGTCGCTGGTGATCGGCGGGGCGAACCCCACCGGCGGAGGGATGTCGGGACGGCCGTCGTGCACCACCACGCCGTTGGAGCTGAACGTGTCGGTGTCCTTGGCGATGGCGCAGACGTCGGTATGGCGCACCGGCAGCCAGGTCCCGCCGTAGCGGTCGCTGTGGGCCACCGGGCACTCCTGGCGCAACTCGTCCCATATCTCCGGGGCGCGGGCCGCGTAGCCCGGGTCGACATGGTCGAAGTCGGTGGCCCAGTCGGCCACCGGTGCCCGGGGCTTGGGGCCGTCGTGAGCGTCGCCGGCGTCGGCACTCCCGTCGGTCGAGGGATCGGTCGAGGGGATCGTGTAGGTCATGGCGTCAGGGTCAACTCCTCGGCCTCATAGTCCAGCAGACGGCGGAACAGCGCGCGCAACTCATTGCGCCGGCCCCGGTCGTTGGCCAGGTTCACCACCTCGTGGGGATCCTCGCCGGTCTCGTACCACTCGTGGTCATGGTCGTCGAAGTCGGCGTCCACATCGAAGATCTTGCCCTGCTCGTCGGCAGTTCCGTCGCGCCGGATGCCCCCGCCGATCCCGTAGTAGCGGGCGTACTTGGTCTCGCCGTCGTAGAAGCCCCGCACCGCGTAGCGGGTGTTGCGGATCAGGTCGGACTGGGCCGAGTCCTGGGAGAACAGCACGAAGTCGCGCACCGAGGCCTCCGGGTCGGCCAGCACCGGCGACAGGTCCCGGCCCGACAGGGTGGGCGTGTCGCCGGCGTCGACTCCTCCCAGCGCCGCGATGGTGGCCGCCAGGTCGACATGGGTAGCCAGGGCCTGGGTGCGGGCTCCGGCGGGCGCGCCGGGGGCCTTGACGATCAGCGGCACCCCCATCACCTCGTCGTACACGCAGGGCAACTTGGCTCGCAGCCCGTGGGACCCGCAGGCGTCGCCGTGGTCGGAGGTGTAGGCGATCACGGTGTCGTCGTACAGGCCGTGGGCGTCGAGCGCGTCCAGCAGGCGGGCCAGGCTGCGGTCCAGCTCGACATGAAGCCAGGCGTAGTAGTCGAGGCCCCGCAGCCACGCGTCGTGGTCGTCTGCGTCGATGCGGCCCACCACATGCTCCCGGTTGCGCACATGACGCCAAGCCCGCTGCACCTCCGGCTTGGTGTGCAGATCGTCGGCGAAGTTCTCCGGCAGCCGGTCGAACAACCGGGGGTAGTCCTCAGGAGGCGGGGTCACCGGCAGGTCGCCCAGACGCATCTCCACCACCGCGTTGAAGAACCTGGCGAACCTGGGATGGTCGGCTTGGTAGCTCAAGTGGTCGGCCGGGAACCACATGATGTCGTGGGGGTTGACCAGCGCGACCGTTAGGAACCACGGCCGACCGCTGCCGTTCTCGCCGGCCCGATGGTCCAGCCAGTCGATGGCCTGGTCGACGATGATCGGGTCGAAGTAGCGGCCCGTGTAGGCGCTGCCCATGAAGTGGACGTCGTTGCCCTCCCAGTCGAGGTAGCCGTGGGCGGCCATGTCGGGGGTGGCGTCGTGGCCGAGGTGCCACTTGCCCAGATAGCTCGACCGGTAGCCCCGCTCGGCCAGCAGGCTGCCGATGGTCGGGATGGCCGGGTCGAGCGCGGCGTGGGTGGGGAAGGCGACATTGTCGACCACCCCGTGCTCGGCCAGGTAGCGGCCGGTGTAGAGGCTCGCTCTCGACGGCGAGCACGGCGAGGCGTGGGTGAAGTAGCGGTCGAAGCTGAGCCCGTCGGCTCGCAGCCGCTCGTGGGCGGGCAGATCCACTACCCCGTCGAGCCAGTCGTTGCGCCGCTCCTCGTCTGAGACGATCAGCAGGACGTTGGGCCGATCAGCCACAACCGGACGCTACCGGCGCTCTACTCGCTGCCGTCAGCCCTCGCCGATCAGGCGCTCGAGGGTCAGCTCCGGATGGTCGGCTTGGAGGCGGGCCAGCCAGTAGGGGCTCTCGAACAGGGCCAGCAGTTCGCCGCCCTCGGCCCGCTCGGCGACGGTCACCCCGGACATGGCGCCGAGCACCGCCGCCGAGGCCTGGTCGGTGCGCCGGGCGGTGGTCCATGGCGCGGGCGCCAGCTCCACCGGGGCGCCGAACTCGTGGCGGAGCCTGTGCTCGGCCACATCGAACTGCAGCGGCCCGACCGCGGCCAGTATCGGGGCGCTCTCCCCGCCCTCGGGGCGGCGCAGCATCTGCACCACGCCCTCGGAGTCGAGCTGGCGCACGCCGGAGCGGAACTGCTTGGCCTTGGACGTGTCGGAGCAGCGGGCCACCCGGAAGCTGCTCGGTGCGAACGAGGGCACCGGTGGCCATCGAACCGGCTCGCCCGCGGTGTGCACGGCGTCGCCGACCCGCAAGCCGGCCGCGTTGACCAGGCCGATCACGTCGCCGGGCCAGGCCTCCTCAGCGGTGCTGCGGTCCCGGCCCACCACCGTGTGGGCGTACCTGGTGGACACCGCCTTGCCGGCGTCCCCGCCAGCCACCGCCATGCCCCGCTCGAAGCGGCCCGAGCACACTCGCAGGAAGGCGATCCGGTCGCGGTGCGCGGGGTCCGTGTTGGACTGCACCTTGAACACCACTGCGCTGAACGGCGAGTCCACGGCCCGGGGGTCGCCGGCGGCGTCGAGGCGAGCACCGGGTGCGGGGGCCATGTCGACAATGGCGTCGAGCAGCAGCCGTACCCCGAAGTTGGTCAGGGCCGAACCGTAGAACACCGGCGACAGCTCGCCCGCCTCGAACCGCTTGATGTCGAGTTCGGCGGAGGCCGCGTCTATCAACTCCAGTGCCTCGCGTGCCTCGTGCCAGGCTGCGCCCTCCTCAGCCTCGGCCCGCTGCGGGTCGACAGTCTCCTCACCGGCGACGGTGGCGCCTCCTGCGGTGCGGGCGAAGCGCACGAAGTCTCGGCTGCGCCGGTCGACGAGGCCGCTGAACCGCTCGCCCTCGCCCACCGGCCAGGTGACGGGCACGGGATCGAGCACGAGCTGGTCCTCGATCTCGTCTAGCAGCTCGAGGGGGTCACGGGCCGGACGGTCCCACTTGTTGATGAACGTGACGATGGGGATCTCCCGGTTGCGGCACACCTCGAACAGCTTGCGGGTCTGGGCCTCGATGCCCTTGGCCCCGTCCAAGACCATCACCGCGGCGTCCACCGCCGACAGCACCCGGTAGGTGTCCTCGGAGAAGTCGCCGTGGCCCGGCGTGTCGAGCAGGTTCAGGACCCGGTCCCGGTAGCTGAACTGCACGACGGCCGAGGTGACGGAGATGCCCCGGCGGCGTTCCATCTCCATCCAGTCCGAGGCGCTCGCCCGGCGCTCGCCCTTGCCTCTCACCGAGCCCGCCCCGGCCGTCAGCGCCCCGCCGTAGAGCAGGAACTTCTCGGTGAGTGTCGTCTTGCCTGCGTCGGGATGGGAGATGATCGCGAACGTGCGCCGCCGCGCCGCTTCGCGGCGGACATCAGCAGCTGCGGGTGCGGCGTCGGTGCTCACGCCTCCAGTGTGGCCCGACACCGGCAGGCTGCGTCGCGGCTGCCGACCGGAAGACCCGCTAAACGACGGTATACAATCCGGCCACTAGAGGCGGCGGGGAGGATCGCTGCGTGGCCACGGACTCCGGCGCCGGACGAAGACGCATCACCGAGGCGTTGGATCTCGACCCGACGTCCCGGCGATGGGTGTGCAACCGGTGCGGGCACGACCTCGGTCCGGCCGAGCGCAACTACAAGGAGGGCTGCCTCGTCTACGACCGTGACCCGCGGGAGATCCACGTTCCGTTCGATCCCCCCACCGAGTTCGGGTTCAACCCCCATCCGGACTGGTGCCGGATCGTGGAGTTCTACTGCCCCGCCTGCGCGGTCATGTTCGACGTGGAGTACCTGCCGCCGGGCCATCCCATCACCCACGACATAGAACTCGACCTCGATGCCATCGGCTGACCCCGCCGGGCCGAGTCTGCTCGACGTCGACATCGGGGGGACGTTCACCGACGCCTTCGTGGTGCTGGGCGGGCGTCAGGCCACCGGCAAGTCACTGACCACCCACGCCGACCTGTCCGACGGCATGATCGAGGCCATCGGCCAGGCGGCCCGGAGGCTCGGCTGCGACCCGGCTGACGCCTTCGCGGCGGCCGACGCGGTCAAGTACTCCACCACGGTGGGCACCAACGCCCTGATCGAGCGCACCGGCCCCAAGGTCGGGCTCATCACCACCGCCGGCCAGGAGGACACCGTCCACGTGGCCCGCTCCCGCTCGTGGGCCGACGGGATGCCCCTGGAGGTGCAGATCGACCGCACCCGGGCCCAGCGTCCCGACGACCTGGTGCCCCGGTCGCTGCGGGTGGGGGTGCGCGAGCGCATCGACTGCTTCGGCCAAGTACTCATGCCGCTGAGCACCGACGACGTGCTCGGGGCGGTCGACCACCTAGTCCGCCAGGGTGTGCGGGCCATCGCGGTGTGCCTGGCGTGGTCGTTCATGAACCCGGCCCACGAACAGCAGGTGGCCGAGATCGTGCGGCGCGAGTACCCCGATTCGGTGCTGGGTCGCTGCCCGGTGCTGCTGTCGTCGGAGGTGGCCCCCCGCCTCGACGAGTACCGGCGAAGCATCACCACCATCCTCAGCGCGTTCCTGGCCCCCGACACCGAAGAGCACGTCATCGACCTCGGCGACCGGCTGCGAGCCCTGGGATGCCGCAAGCCGCTGCTGGTGGCCCGCAACATCGGCGGGGTGGCCTCGCCCAGCCGTACCACCGCCCTGCACCTGCTGGGCAGCGGTCCGGTGGCCGGCCTGGCCGGCGCGGCCGTCATGGCCCGCGACTACGGCCTCGACCGGGTAGTGACCGCCGACATGGGCGGCACCAGCTTCGATGTCGGCCTCGTGATCGACGGCCAGGACCGCAACTACGAGTTCGATCCGGTCATCAACCGCTGGCGGGTGCACCTGCCGGTGATCGCCAACTACTCGATCGGCGCCGGCGGCGGCTCGATCGCGCACCTCACCGACACCGGCGAGCTGCGAGTGGGGCCCCGCAGCGCCGGCTCGATGCCCGGCCCGGCTTGCTACTCGCAGGGTGGCACCGAGCCGACGGTGACCGACGCCGACGTGGTGCTGGGCTTCATCGACCCCGACCGCTTCCTGGGCGGGACCATGCCGCTCAGCCGGCGCAGAGCCGAGCGGGCTCTGCAGCGCCGCATCGCCGACCCGCTCGGCATCGACGCGACCGAGGCTGCGGTGCGGGTGCGGCGACTGATCGACGGCGTGATGGGTCAGGAGATCTACCGCCAGACCGCGCTGGAGGGCCACGATCCCCGCCACTTCGCCATGTTCGCTTTCGGTGGAGCCGGGCCGGTGCACGCCGCCGCAGTGGCCGACTACGCGGACGTTCGCACCGTGGCCACGTTCCCCCACGGCAGCGAGTTCAACGCCTACGGGGTGGCCACCATGCCGGTGATGCAGACCTACGAGCGCACCCGCATGATCCAGCTGTTCGACGGGGACTCCTACACCGACGAGGCCGGCGCCTTCAACGAGGTGGTGCGAGGACTCCTGTCGCTGGCCGAGCGGGACATGGCCGAGGAGGGCTTCGGCCTCGACTCGGTGACCCTGCGGTTGGAGCTGGACATGAACTACGGGGGCCAGCACCACACGGTTCGCCTCGAGTCGCCCCGGCTGCTGCTGGAGACCCCCGCCGACACCGTCGCGGTGTGCGACGCCTTCAACGAGGTGTTCGCCGCGGCCTACGGCGCCGGGTCCATCCACCCTTATGGCGGGATCCTGGTTCAGCTGTTCCGGCTGGTGGCCGGCGCCTCAGGACTGCGGTTGGAGGCCCGGCCCCGGCCGGTGAACGCGGTGGCTGGGAACGGGTCGCGGCCTCGGGACGAGACCCGGGAGGTGTGCTGGCCCGGCGCGGGCGCGCTGATCACACCGGTTCACGACCGGGCGCTCCTGCCCGACGGCTTCGCCACCCAGGGCCCGGCGCTCATGGAGGACGTCGACACCGTGGTGGCGGTGCCTCCCGGCTGGAACTACGCCCTCGACGAGCAGAGCACCGGCTGGCTCACCGCACCGGAGGCATCGTCATGACGGTGGCCCCTGCCTCGCAGTCGATGATGCTCGATGTGGCCGCCATGGGCCTCGACGAGCGCATCGCTCGCTTCGGGCGCCCGCTCATGAAGCCCGGCCCCGGTCTGGACCCCGAGGTGCTGCACCGGGAGGTGCTGGAGGAGCCCACCGAACTGGAACTGGCCGGCGAAGGCCGCCTCGACCCAGTCGACCTGGAGATCTTTCTCCACAAGCTCGACTCGATCATCGACGACGGCCGCGACGTCTGCAAGTACCTGAGCATGGCCGAGATGCTGCAGGCCGGTGACCTCGGCGTGGGCATCTTCACCGCCAAGGGCGACCTGGCCGGCATGTCCACCGGGGTGATCCTGCACGCACTGCTGCACTACGGACCGGTCAAGTACGTGCTCAAGCACTACGTGGACGACCCCACGGTGGGGCTGGCTGACGGCGACATCTTCTTCTTCAACGACCCCGACGCCGGCGGGGTGCACACCTACGACCACTTCCTGATGATGCCGGTGTTCGCCGGCGGCGAGCTTCTGGCCTGGGTGGCCTGCGGCGGTCATCAGGGCGAGACAGGGTCGCGCTCTCCCGGCGGCTGGTCGCCCGAGATCGGCACCCGCTACGAGGAGGGCCTGCACATCACCCCGCTGCGGGTGGGCACCGACTTCCGGTTCCACACCGACCACCTCGAGTTCCTGCTGAACTCGGTGCGCACACCCCGGCAGAACTCCCTCGACATGAAGGCCCGCCTGGCGGTGTGCGTGCGGCTGCGCCAGCAGCTACTGCGGGAGGTGGAGCGCAGGGGAGCCCCGTTTGTGGCGGCCGGGCTCCGGCGGTCGATCAAGACCTCGGCCGAGCTGGCCCGCCGTCGCATCGCCGGCTTCAACGACGGTGTGTACCGATCGGTCGTGTTCCTCGACACCATCGGCATCGAGGACGGCCTCATCCGGTTGCCGGTCGAACTCCACAAGCAGGGCGACGAGCTGATCGTCGACATGGCCGGGGCCTCGCCCGAGCCCGGCATCGGGCCGTTCCACTTGCGCTGGCACCTGGCCCGGGCCGCCTCGGCCGCCGCGCTGTTCCCGACCGTGTTCCGGGGGCTGCGCTGGTCGATCGGCCTGTTCGATCCGATCAAGCTCACCGCTCCGCCCAGCATCGTCAACGCCCCCAGCCGCGACGCGGGCACCGGCTCGGGCAGCCACACCGGCCGGGTGGTGGTGCAGGGCCTGCTGCTGGCCGCCATGCGCATGCTGCACGACAGCCCCCACCGCACCGGGGTGGCCGCCCCCTTCGCCGAGAACCTGCTGCTGATCCAGTTCGGGGGCACCGGCCAGTACGGCAACCCGATCGCCGGCGGGCCGGCCAACGGCAACGCCACCGGCCAGGGCGCCCGCTTCGACCTCGACGGCGAGCACAGCGCCGGGTTCTTCTGGGCCATGGTGGTGGACTGCCCCGGCCCCGAGGAGCAGGAGCGCAAGTTCCCGTGGGTGTACCTGTTCCGCAACCGTTTCGACCAGGACGTATGCGGGCTGGGCCAGTACCGGGGCGGGGTGGGCCTCACCGACTGCTTCGTGATCCACGGGACCCCGCAGCTGAGCAGCAACTCGGTGGGCACCGGCAGCCGGTTCACCAAGAACTACGGGCTGTTCGGCGGCTACTCGGGCGCGGCCCAGCCCCGCATCGTGATCCGCGGCTCCGACGCCAAGGAACTCATGGCGGCTGGCGCCGTGGATCTGCCCATGAGCGTTCGGGAGCTGGCCGACCGGCGCCGCATCTCAGGCGAGTACACCTTCGGGCACACCAACTCCGAGGGCGAGACGGTTCGCGACGGTGACGTGGTGGTGCTGGCCCGGGGCTGTGGCGGCGGCTACGGCGACCTGCTGGAACGCGATCCAGACGCGGTGCTGGGCGACATCGCCGACGGGGTGACCTCGCCGGAGTTGGCCGCGCAGCTCTACGGCGTGGTGCTGGCGCAGGGCCGTGACCGGGTTGACGCCGAGGCCACTGCAGCCCGCCGGGCCGAGATCAGGGCCGAGCGCAAGCGCCTGGGCCGCCCCTACGCGGATTTCGTGGTCGACTGGTCGCAGCGGCAGCCCCCACCCGAGGCCCTGCGCCACTACGGCGAGTTCCCAGTGCCCGTCCAGGTGGTCGACGACCGCGAGTACCCGACCGAGCCCGACTCCGACCGCGGGTCTTGGCACCGATGACCCGGTTGACGGCGTTGGTCCCGGGATCGGTGTGCGCAGCCGCGCTGGGCCGGGCGTGGCCGCAGGACCTCGACAGCCAGGTGCGCTGCATCGACGAAGGGGCGAGGTCGCTGCGGCTGGCCTGCTGCTGCCCGCCCCGATTCCACGAGGCTCCGGATCCCGACACGGTCACCGCCGGCCTGGTACGGACGCCGGGCGCAGTGCCCGTGCTCGGAGTGGTGACAGGACCGCTGAGCGAACTCCTGTCAGATATCCACCGCAGAGGTGGAGAACTCTCAGGTAGTTCGCCGATCCAGGACGTCCAGGAATTCCTTGACGATGCCTCGGATGCCGCGGTGGACAGGCTCCGTGCGCTGAGCGCATGCGGGGTGCGGCGAGCCGCCGTGGCGGAGCACGCTACGACGGCGCCACGGATCGACCAAGACGCCGCGGCCGAGGCCCACCGCCCCCTCCTCAACGCGGCCGCTCACCTGCGCATCGACCTGGTGCTCGTCGCGAGCGGCCTCGATGACGTGGCGTCGCTCGGCTATGAGGACTGGGTGTCCGACTGGGGATGCTCGCCGGGGCTGGCCTTCCTGGCGGCCGACGCCTTCGATTCGGCCGCAGCACTGGAGCGCGAGCTGGACCGGATCCGAGCCGCCGGCGATCCCAGCGAGGCCATTACCGCGCCGCTCGATGCAGGCGTGTCCCCTGAACTGGTGCGGCACGCGTCCCGTGTCCTGTCCGGGGAGGACGCACGGCCGTGAGCTACTCGGTGGGCATCGACATGGGGGGCACCTTCACCGACGGGTATTTCTCCGACGGCGAGCAGGCCATGATCGCCAAGGTTCCCACCACCCACTTCGACCTGACCCGCTCGGTGATGGCGTGCCTGGCCGAGGGCGCCGAGGCCTTCGATGTTCCCCTGGAGCAGTTGCTGGGCGAGATCGGCCTGTTCCGGCTGGCCACCACCATCGGCACCAACGCGGTGGTCACCGGCACCGGCGACCCGGTCGGGCTGATGGTCGAGGCCGGCGCCGAGAAGTCGCTGTACGGACCGAGCGAGCCCGCGCCTGCCCTGGGCGTCTTCGTGAGGCCCGACCATGTGGTGGGCGTCGACCCGGAGGCAGCCGCCGCGGAGGTGCTGGCCCTGTGCCGCGACCTGGTGCAGCAGGGGGTACGCCACACGGTGGTGAGCCTGCGAGGGCCGCGCCGGGACGCAGAGGCGGGGTTGCGGGAGTTGGTGCGCGACCGGTACCCGGTCCACTACCTGCGGTCCATCCCTCTCACCATGGGGTGGGAGACGGCCGACGTCGACGACGACGTGCTGCGCACCAACACGGCCGTCCTCAATGCCTACCTGAGCCGGCCCATGGCCAAGCTGCTGTACCGCACCGAGGGGATCCTCCAGCGGGCCGGGCTGGCGGTGCCTCTGATGGCGGCCCGCTCCGACGGCACCTTCAGCCGGATGCCCCGGACGACCGCCATCAGCACCTACAGCTCAGGACCGGCCGCCGGGCTGGGGCTGGCGGCCGTGCTGGCCGGCCAGCACGGCGACTCGACCGTGGTCGCCTTCGACATGGGCGGCACCACCCTCGACCTCGGACTGGTGCGGGACGGAACCCACGAAGTGAACCCCGAGCCTGAGATCCGGGGTGTCCCGGTGTCGTTGCCCGTGCCCGGGATCGTCTCGGTCGGCCTCGGAGGCTCGTCGATCGCCTCCGCTGACAGTTCGGGGACGGTGACGGTGGGGCCGGCCAGCGCCGGCGCCGTTCCAGGCCCGGCCGCGTTCGGCCGGGGCGGCACCGAACCGACCCTCACCGACGCCGACATGGAGTTGGGGCTGCTGGCTGACGGGCAGGTCCTACCCGGCGACATAGTGCTCGACGCGGGCCGGGCCTCGGCGGCCTTGGCCCCGCTGGCCGACGGCGACGCTACGGCCGCAGCCCGGCTCGTGCATGAGGTCGCCCACAACACGGCGGCTGCGGCCATCGAGGACCTACTGTCCCGCTCGGGGGTCGATCGCGCCGAAGCCACTCTCTACGCGTTCGGCGGGGCCGGAGGGCTGCACGCCGGCCCGGTCGCGGCCCTGGTGGGCATCAGCCGGGTCCGGTCGTTCGCGGCGGGCAGTGTCTTCAGTGCCCGGGGTGTAGCCGAGGCCGCACTTGATGGGTCCGCTCTCGGTCGCTGGCACGACGCCGATAGGTCCCTGCCAGGCGGTGTTGTTGCCGGTCCCGCGCTCGTCAACGTCTCGGGAGCCGTGCATGCTGTGCCTTCCGGCTGGACGGCAAGGAGTGACGGAGTCGACAGCCTCCTGTGGGAGCGGTCGGGGTGAGCGTGCTCGACGGCATCGCCATTGTCGGCGTGGCCGAGACGGCCATCGGGAAGCTGCCGGGCCGCAGCGCCATCAGCCTGCAGGCTGAGGCAGGCGTTGCCGCGGTAGCCGCAGCCGGCCTGGCCAAGGGCGACATCGACGGGGTGTTCTCGTTCTCGGGCTACTCCCAGGCGATGATGCTGCACGCAGTCCGGGTGGCCGAGCATCTGGGTCTGCGACCCGAGTTGGCCGTGGTCACCGACGTGGGCGGTCCCGGCACCCACCACGCCGCCCTGCTGAACGTGGCAGCGGCCATCGACGCGGGCATGTGCACCGCCGCGCTGTGCACCTACGGCGAGAACGGCATCTCCATCCGCCGATCGGGCCGGGGTCGGGCACCGGGCACGCTCACCGGCGGGGAGGACTTCGAGGCGCCCTACGGCCAGATCGCGATGATCAGCGGCTACGCCCTGTTTGCCCAGCGCCATATGCACATGTACGGCACCACCAGCGAGCAACTCGGTGCGGTGGCGGTGGCCTCCCGATACCACGCCTCGCTGAATGACAACGCCCACAAGCGCGAGCCCATCACCCTGGACGACCACCAGGCCTCACCCATGATCTCGTCGCCGTTGCGCCGGCTCGACTGCTCGCTGATCTCCGACGCGGGCGGGGCCTTCGTGGTGACGTCAATCGAGCGGGCCCGCAGCCTGGGCGTGCCCTACGCACGGGTGCTCGGCTACGGCGCGGCGGCCACCCACCACATCCCGTCTCAGGCTCCCGACCTACACGAGTTGGGCGGACCGGTGGCCGCAGCCCGAGCCTTCGAGCGCGCCGGCCTGACCGTGGCCGACGCCGACGCGGTCTACATCCATGATGCCTGCACGTTCAGCGTGGTGGCCGGGGTGGAGGCTCTCGGCCTGTGCGTCGAGGGTGAGGGCGGGCCGTACGCCGAGTCGGGGGCGCTGGCGCTGGGCTCGAAGTGCCCGGTGAACCTGCACGGCGGGATGCTGTCGCACGGTCACGCCGGCGGAGTGTTCCACCTGCTCGACGCGGTGCGCCAGCTGCAGGGCACGGCCGGGCGTCGCCAGGTCGAGGGGGCCGAAATAGTGGTGGCCCACGGCAACGGCGGGGTGTTCTCGACGTTCTCCACCATGGTGCTGGGACGTGGCCCATGACCGGCAAGCCGCGCCCCGACCTGAACGACACGGCCACGACCCCGTACTGGGAGGCAGCCGCCCGCCACGAACTTGCGCTGCCGTGTTGCGACGGCTGCGGACTCGTCTTCTTCCCACCCCGGGAGCGCTGCCCGGGCTGTTGGAGCGCCGAGTTGTCCTGGCAGCCGATGAGCGGTGGGGGCACGGTGTGGACGTTCACCGAGGTCCATGTGGCCTTCTACGACGACACCTGGGCCGATGACGTGCCCTATGTCGTTGCCGTCATCGAGTTGGACGAGGGCCCGCGGATGCTGGCTGGCATCGTCGAGCCCGATATGGCCAGCTTGGCCATCGGCGACCGGGTCGAAGTCACCTTTGAGGACCGTCCCGAAGGGGTGACGCTGCCCGTGTTCCGAGTTGTCGAGTGACCGCCCCGGCCTCGTCGAATTGGCAGCGTCTTGCCCCCTATACGGGCATTTCTGCTGCCAGTTCCCCGGCCCAGATGTCCACCGGCCGAATTGGCAGCGTTTTGCCCCCTATACGGGTGTTTCTGCTGCCAGTTCTAGGCCGGTGACTTGTGTGACCATGGGCGGCAGGTCGTGACCGGCGTCGAATACCAGGATCTGTGGTCGTTGTGCGAGGCCCGGGCCCGGGAGCACCCGGACCGGGTAGTGCTCGACTTCGACGGCAAGCTCTGGACCTGGGCTGAGCTGATCGCGGCTGCTGAGGGCTTGGCCGGTGGGCTGGTCGCCGCCGGAGTGGGAGCGGGTGAGGTGGTCGGGCACATGTCGCCCAATCATCCCGAGGCGGTGGTCACGATGTTGGCCCTGCTGCGGCTGGGCGCGGTGGAGTGCCCGGTCAACGCGGGTCTGCGGGGCCAGCAGTTGGCTCATGTGCTGGACCACTCCGGCGCGAGGGTGCTCATCGTGGACGGGTCCCTCATGGAGCGAGTCTCCGACCAGTTGCCGTCCGCGCCGGGAGTGCAGGCGATCGTGCAGCGTGGCCAGTGTTCGACACCGGCTGGTGTGGAGGCCATCAACTACGCCGGACTCCGGGTATCGGCCGATAGGCCGCCGTCGTTCGCGCCTCCGGCGCCGGGCGACCCGATGAACGTCATCTACACGTCGGGCACCACCGGGCCGGCCAAGGGTGCGGTGCTGCCTCAGGCCTTTCCCATACAGCAGGCCCGCATCAAGATCGAGCAGTGGGGGCTGACCGCCGACGACGTGCTGTTCTCGGCCCTGCCCCTCTACCACGTCAACGCCCGGTTCTCGACGCTGGGCACCGCCCTGGTGGTGGACGGGCGGGCTGCGCTGGTCTCGCGCTTCTCGGCCGGCACGTTCTGGGACCAGGTTCGCGGCGCGGGTGCCACCGAAGTGGGCGTGGTGGGTGCGGTGTCGTCGATCCTGCTGCGCCAGGAGCCCGGCCCGGCCGACCGTGACCACCATGTCCGAATGATGCACGGCGCAGCCGGAATACCGATGGATCGCCGAGCCGATTTCGAGGAGCGGTTCGGGCTGCGGTTAGTCACCGGGTTCGCTATGACCGAGACCGGCCACTTCTCCACCACCAGCCCCGACGACCCCATGCGCTACCGGGCATCGGGCCGTCCCGTGCCCCAGTATGAGGTGGCGGTGGTCGACGTCGACGACAACGAGTTGCCCCCCGGCACCGTCGGCGAGCTGGTGGTCAGGCCCCGGGTGCCGGGCGTGATGATGACCGGCTACCACCGCCAGCCCGAGGCCACTGAGGCAGCGTTTCGCAACGGGTGGTTCCACACCGGCGATCTGGCCACCATCGAGGCCGACGGCTATATCCGCTGGGTCGACCGGATCGCCGATGCCATCCGCCGCCGGGGCGAGATGATCTCCTCCACAGAGGTCGAGCGAGCAGTGTGCGCCTTCGACGGGATCGCCGAGTGCGCCGCGGTGGGCGTGCCCTCAGAACTGGGCGAGGAGGACGTCAAGCTGGTCGTGGTACCCGAGCCGGGCCGGGCCATCGACCCGGCGGCCTTGCAACGCCACTGCCAAGCCACCCTCCCCGACTTCTGCCAACCCCGCTACCTGGAGATCCTCGAAGAACTCCCCAAGACGGCCACCCACAAGGTAAACAAACCCCAACTCCGCCACACCGACGGCCCAACTGTCCTGGACCTCGCGGGAGGGTCTAAAGGGATCTAGAGGTCGTAAGGGATCTGGTGGGGGCCGGGGTGGTCGTGGGTCTCGCCGGTGTCGGGGTTGAGGCGGCGGTGGGCGAACTTGCCGACCCGGGCGCTGCGGACCATCACGGCCACCGTGCGATCGGTCTCGGCCTGCTCGGCGTGGAACGTCCACGGCGGCACCAGGTCCACCTCGCCGATAGTCAGGCTGATCTCCTCATCGGGCTCCAAGACTGACGCTGCCCCCGCTGGATCCCGGTAGCGCAGGACGGTCTCAGCGCCCTCAAGCAGGCCGTAGGCCACCCAGGCGTGGCCGTGGTCGTGGACCGGGGTGCGGCCGGTCTCATCCTTGACCAGGCCGTTGACCACGAAGCCGAAGTCGGGGTCCTCGTAGAACAGCAGGTTGGTGTAGCGGTTGTTGGTGCGGTCGTGGCTCTTGGGCCAGTCCCGAGCCGCCGCCTTCAGCTCGGGATCGGCCAGGGCCGCCTCCAGCACGTCGCTGATGCGGCTCCAGAGCTCGGGTTCGGGCATGTCCTCCGCGTAGAGCCGGCGGACGGGGTCGACGATGCGGCGGAGCAATCTGGAGTCGCTCACGGTCGGATCACTGCCTTGGTGGGGTACATGCCTTCGATCTCGTTGGCGATGGCCCGGATGCACAACTCGGTGTCGTCCAGGTCGAACGTGTGGCTGATCATCTCCTCGGGCTTGAAGCCGGTGGACTCGATGAGGTCCATCGTCGCCCGCAGCGCTGGGCTGCCGGCCGTGAACGCCCCCTGCACCTTGATCTCGTTCCAGACCAGGGCGTCGATCTCGACCGGTACCTGCCTGCCTCCGCTGAGTCCGGCCAGCACCAGCGTTCCCCGCTTGCGCACGGCCGCCACCGAGGACGCCAACGCTGCCGGGCTGCCGCTCACGTCGACCACCACGTCGGCCATGGCCCCGCCCGTCTCGTCGGCCACCGCCTCGACCACGTCGGTCTGATCGACCTCGACCGTGAGATCGGCTCCCCAGCGGCGGGCCAACGCCAGCCGGTCGACGTCGGCCGCCGTGCCGGTCACGATGATGCGAGCTGCGCCCGCGGCCCGGGCCGCCCACGTGCAGGCCAGGCCCTGCTGGCCCGGCCCCTGGATCAGCACCGTGTCACCGAACGTCACGCCGCCGTGCAGGATGGCCCACTGGTAGCCGTTGGCCATGACCGACCCGCACAGCACTGCGGCCTCGTCGCTCATGGCGTCGCCCACCTTGAACAGTTCGGCGTCCGGGTTCACGTACAGATACTCGGCCAGACCTCCGAAGAGATGGGGCGGATCCGCGGCGCTGGTGTTGCTGCCGTAAGAGGTGCGCTGGGGACAGAACCGGGGAGCGCCGTCTCGACAGTCGCGGCAGTGGCCGCAGCCTCGGGAGCCCTTGAGGATCACCCGGTCGCCCTCGGTCACGCCGTGGACGGCGGCCGCCGCTCGCCCCAGCCGCTCAACCCGGCCGAAGATCTCGTGGCCCAGGATCACCGGATAGGGCATGTCGATGCGGCCCCGGAAGTACTTGACGTCCGTCCCGCACACGCCGCCCAGACCGATACGCAGCAGGGCTCCATCGTCGGCCACGTCCGGCACGGGGTACTCCCGGATCTCCAGGCGCTCAGGCCCCAGCAGCGTCGCAGTTCGCACCGTGCTCACAGCTCTCCCCCTGTCACCGCGCAACCTAACGACCTGCGCCTGAGGTCACGAAGTCCGGCTCGACGGCCGCGAAGTCATGCCTGGCGCGTGGCTACGAAGCGGGCGGTGGCGGCAAGGGCCTCTTTGGCCGCGGGCACATCGGGCAGGGTCTTCAGCGCGTCGAGCGCTTCTTCCAATAGGTCCGAGATCTCGTCCTCGAGACGGGCGAGGGCGCCGGTGTCGACGATCACCTGCTGGACGTCGGCCACCGTCTCGTCGCTCATCTCGGAGCCGACCAGGTCCAGGAGTGCCAGCTGTGACGGGGCCGCGGCGGCTCTCGCCATGGCCATGAGCAGGGTGGGCTTGCCTTCCCGCAGGTCGTCGCCGACTGGCTTGCCGGTGGCGGCCGGGTCTCCGAACGCACCCAGGATGTCGTCTCGCAGTTGGAAGGCCAAGCCCACCGGAAGGCCATGGCGCTTCAGTGGCTCGGCCAGGTCGGGGCGTCCAGCCAGCGCGGCGCCGAGTTGTAGCGGCCGCACCACCGTGTAGCGGGCCGTCTTGTGCTCGATGATCTTGCGAGCCTCGTCCGCGGTGGCGCTCCCCCGGGCACCTCCGACCACGTCCAGGTACTGGCCCATGTTGAGCTCGGTGCGCAGCCCGTCCCACACTGCCCGGGTCTCGGGGGACACCCATCCCAGCGTGCGGTCGGCGAGCACCATGGCCATGTCTCCCACCAGCACGGCAGCCGCCTCACCGAAGCGCCGGTCCTCGCCGCGCCACTCCCTGGAGCGATGGCGCTGCACGAATTTGCGCCACACCGTGGGCGCGCCCCGCCGGGTGTCGGAGCCGTCCATCACGTCGTCGTGGGCGAGCGCGAAGGCGTGGAGGATCTCCAGGGCGCAGCCGCCGTCGAGGGCACCGTCGCCGCTCGGGTCCCCGCCGGCTACCAGCCAGCCCCAGTGGCAGTAGGCGGGCCGGATGCGCTTCCCCCCGCCCAGGACCATGTCGGCGAGGTCGCCGAGCGGCTCATCGAGGCTCGGGTCCAGTGCGGCCCACTCCTGGCGCTCAGCGGCCAGGATCTCGCCGAGGCGGATCTGGACCCTGGCCGCGATGGCTGCCAGCTCGGCGGGAGGCTCGACGCGCTGGTCGTCGTGGGCAGTCATTTGGACTCGTGCGACTCGAGCGCGGCCACGACCCGCTCCACCTGGACGCTGGCGTTGGCGATTCGGCACCGGCAGACCTCGATGAGCGTCGCCGCCCGCTCGACCCGGTCGGCCAGCACGTCGACGTCAGGGTCCTCGCCCTCCAGCTCCTCCAGGATCTGCTCGAGTTCGGCCATGGCCGCGGCGTAGCCGGGCTCCCCGTCGCCGCTGCCGCTGCTGTCGGACTGTTCGGTGCTCATCGAGCTAGTTTCGCCCTTCATGAGTTCGTTTACGAGGCGCTCGGCCGAACTTCTGCCAAAGGACCACCGTGTAGGTGGGAAACTGACAGGAGTTCGTCGATCCTCATGGACTCGGGTCCTCGCTCGGCCTCTGTCGGGCGCGAATCGTACTGCCCAGCGTGCCGTCGCTCAGGTGGGTGACGATGCCGTCGCCGGGCGACACGTCCTGAACTGAGCGCACCAGCGCTCCGTCATCGCGCCGGGTCATCGACCACCCCCGGCCCAGAATCAGGGCCGGGTCGAGGGCCCGGACCCTGGTGGCGATGGCGTCCAGCTGACGTTGGGCGTGGCGGATCTCGTGGCGGCCGGCCACCGACAGCCGGGCCGAGGCCCGATCGAGACGGCTGCTGGCCCTGCGCTCGGCTGCGGGTCCGGCCACCGACAGCCGGTGGGCGACCGCAGCCACCCGGCGCCCGGTGAGGGCTGTGGCCGCCCGTCCCGTGCGGGCGAGTCGCCGGGCGGCGGCATCGAGGCTCCGGTCGGCCCGCCGCGCCGCGGCCCGCGCCTGCTGAGCCACATCGTCGGCGGTGCTGCCGGTTCGGCTCTCGGCCGCGGCCAGGGCACGGCGGCCGCACACCTCGATCCTGCGACCGGTGGTGTGGAGTTGCTCCAGCCAGCCCTCCACCCGCTGAACCACGGCCCGGGCCGCGGCTGTCGGGGTCGAGCAGGCGGTGTGAGCGGTCTCGTCGGCCACGCTGCGGTCGATCTCGTGGCCGATGCCGGTGAACACGGGGCGCTCGCACATCGCGATGGCCCTGGCCACCAGCTCGTGGTCGAACGCGACCAGGTCGGTGCGGCTGCCGCCCCCTCGCGCCAGCACCACCACGTCCACACCGGCGCCGGCCGCCGCGCCGATGGCCGCCGCGACCTCGGCGGGCGCGTCGGGGCCCTGCACCCGTGTGTCGATCTCGAACACCTTGAAGGCGAAGCCGCTGGTGGCGAACACCTTCAGCATGTCGGCATGGGCGGCGCTGCCCGCTGAGGTGACGAGGCCGACCCGCAGCGGCACGGGCGCCAGGGCGACGCCGGTGTTGCGGCTCAGGATTCCCTCGGCGGCCAGAGCCTTCAGCATCGCCTCGCGTTCCGCCGCGAGCGCCCCCAAGGTGTGGGCTGGGTCGATGGAGATCATGCGCAACTGGAGCTGTCCCCGCGGCGCGTAGAAGTCGGGCATCCCCTGGATACGCACGCTTACCCGGTCGACCATGCGTATGGCGTCGCCATGCTGCTTGATGACGGTGTTGACCCGCTCCTTGTCGTCGCGGAATAGCACGACGCTCACCGAGGCCACCGGCGGTGCGCCGGGCTTGGCGTGCTCGGAGCGCTCGACTAGGTCGAAGTAGACGTGCCCGCTGCGGGCCCGTGTGATGCTGTCGATCTCCCCGGACACCCAGACGCCGCTCGGGAAGGTCTCGTCCAGGGTCCAGCTAAGAACTTGGGCGAGCTCGCCCACCGTCAGGGTCTGGTCCGCGCTGATCGGCGGGTTCACGGCACGGCCTGTCCGGCGACCTCGGCTGTCTCGGCCGGGCCGGACGTCTCGGCGATTTCGGCTCGCAGCAGGCCCTCGTAGAGCTCGGCGTACAGGCCGCCGGCGAGGCGGAGCTCCTCGTGGGTGCCCGACTCGGTGATCACGCCCTCGTCGAGCACCACGATCAGATCCGCGTCGACGATGGTGGACAGGCGGTGGGCCACCACCAGCGAGGTGCGGCCCCGCAGAGCCTCGGTCAGAGCCTCCTGCACCAGGGCCTCGTTCTCGGTGTCGAGATGCGACGTGGCCTCGTCGAGGATGACGATGGCCGGGTCCTTGAGCAGCATCCTGGCGATGGCCAGACGCTGCTTCTCGCCGCCCGACAGCCGGTAGCCCCGCTCTCCGACCACCGTGTTGTAGCCGTCGGGCAGGGCCGCGATCACGTCGTGGATGCGGGCCGCCCGGCATGCCTCCACCAGCAGAGTGTCGGCGGCGTCGGGCCGGGCGTAGCGAAGGTTGGAGGCCACCGTGTCGTGGAAAAGGTGCGGGTCCTGGGTGACGGTTCCGATGGCGGCCCGCAGCGACGATTGCGTGAGGTCGCGCACGTCGGCGCCGTCGACCAGCACCGCGCCCTCCGTCACGTCGTACAGGCGGGGCACGAGCGACACCAGCGTGGTCTTGCCCGAACCCGACGGACCCACCACCGCCACCATCCGTCCCGGGTCGATGTCGAGATCGATGTCGACCAGCACCTCAACCGCCCCCGCAGAGTCGTCCTGGGAGTCGACCGCGGCCGCGTCGGGCGATTCGGGAGTCCTGCCGGCCGTCGCTGAGCCGTCCTTGACGCCGGCTACGGCCACGCCCAGCGACTCGGGGGTGTCGTCAGCCGACGGGTAGGCGAAGCTCACGCCCCGGAACTCGACCCGCCCCTCCGGTTGCGTCAGATCGCGGGCGTCACCGGAGTCGGTGATCGGGTTGGGCGTGTCGATCACCTCGAACACCCGCTCGAAGCTCACGAACGCCGACATCACGTCCACCCGGGCGTTGGACAGGCTCGTCAGGGGCACATAGATCCGCACCGTGTACAGGCCCAGCGCCACCAGCGTGCCCGCGCTGATCGCGCCGTCGATGGCGAGGTGGCCGCCCAGCCAGTAGACGATGGCCGTGCCGATCGCCCCGACCAGGGTCAGCGCGATCAGGAACACCTGCGAGTACAGGGCGCTGCGGACCCCGATGTCGCGCACCCGCCCGGCCCGGTCGGAGAAGTCGGCGGCCTCGTCGTCGTGGCGGCCGAACAGCTTCACCAGCAGCGCGCCGGCCACGTTGAACCGCTCGGTCATGGTGTTGTTCATGGAGGCGTTGAGGTTCATGCCCTCCCGGGTGATGGCCTGCAGGCCCCGGCCCACCCGCCTCGCCGGCAGCACGAAGACGGGCAGGATCGCCACCGCCAGCAGGGTGAGCCGCCACTCCAGCACGAACATGGCGATGAGCGTCGCGACCAGGGTGATGATGTTGGCCACCACCGTGCCGAGCGTGCCCGTGAAGGCCCGCTGCGCCCCGATCACGTCGTTGTTGAGCCGGCTCACCAGCGTGCCGGTCTGGGTGCGGGTGAAGAACGACAGCGGCATGCGCTGCACGTGGTCGAACAGCTGCAGCCGCAGGTCGAGGATCAGGCCCTCGCCGATCCCGGAGCTGAGCCTGCGGCCTACCAGCGACAGCAGCGCCTCGCCCGCGGCGGCCGCGATCAGCACCGAGAACAAGACGTTCAGATAGCTGCCGTCGCCGTCGGCGATGGCGGAGTCGAAGATCTCCCGGATGACCAGCGGTGGCAGCAGCCCCAGGAACGTGGAGGCGACGGTGGTCGCGATGAAGGCGAAGATCCAGGCTCGGTAGGGGCGGGCGAAGCCCCACACCCGGCGCCGGGTGTCGGCCGTGATCGTCTTGCCCTTGAGCCCGGAGCGGTCGGCCGCCATGGAGTGCATGACTCCCCACGCGGTCATCATCGAACCGAGCCTACGGAACACGCCAGCAGTAGCGCTCTTGGGCGCTCTCGGCCTCTGCCGGTAGCGTTTGAGTCGTGGATCGCGGTGCCTCCATGGCCCTGAAGACCGACCACTACGAGCTCACGATGGTGGCCTCGGCCCTCCAGTCCGGGATCGCCGAGCGCCGGGCCGTGTTCGAGGCTTTCGCCCGCCGGCTGCCCGCCGGTCGGGCATACGGCGTGGTGGCCGGGGTGGACCGGATCATCGACGCCATCGAGCGATTCCGCTTCGACGAGGCGACGGTGGACCATCTCACCGCCGCGGGCGTGGTGACCGCCCCCGACGTGGTCGAATGGCTGCGCTCGTACCGCTTCAGCGGCGACGTCACCGGCTATCCCGACGGCGAGCTGTTCTTCCCCTACTCACCGGTGCTGACCGTGGAGGGCGGCTTCGCCGAGTGCGTGGTGCTCGAGACGGTGGTGCTGTCGATCCTCAACTACGACTGCGCGGTGGCCTCGGCCGCGGCCCGGGTGCGCGACGTTGCCCACGGCCGCCTCCTCATCGAGGGCGGCAGCCGTCGCGCCGACCCCGACGCGGCCGTGGCCGCAGCCCGGGCCGCCCACATCGGCGGCTTCGACACCACGTCGAACTTGGAGGCGGGCCGTCGCTACGGCATCCCCACCGGGGGCACCACCGCTCACGCCTTCGTGCTGGCCCACGCCGACGAGCACACCGCGTTCAGGGCCCAGCGAGATGCCCTCGGCACCGGCTCCACCTACCTGGTCGACACGTTCGAGGTGCTGGAGGGCATCCGGCGGGCCGTGCAGGTGGTGGGTCGTGACATCGGCGCGGTTCGCATCGACAGCGGCAACCTGCTGGCGGCCAGCATCCGGGCCCGGGCCTTGCTCGACTCGCTCGGCGCGGAGAACTGCCGGATCGTGGCTTCCGGGGATCTGGACGAGTTCCGCGTGGCCGAGCTGGAGGAGGCGGCTGCCCCCATCGACGCCTATCTGATGGGCACCAGCCTGGTTACCGGCTCGGGCCATCCCACCGCGTCGGTGGTGTACAAGCTGGTGGCCATCGCCGACGGCGACGGCGCGCCGTTGCGGGCTGTGGGCAAGTTGTCGCCGGGCAAGACCACCGTTGGTGGCCGCAAGCAGGTTCACCGCACCGTCGACGCAGACGGCTACTGGAGGGCAGAGGTGCTGTCGCCGCCAGGCATGGCCGGTCCTGCCGGCAGCCACGACCCGCAGGTCCTTCTGATGGCAGGCGGCGAGCGGGCCTGGCAGGATGATCCCGCGGCAGCCCGTCTCCGCTGTGCTGAGCGACGCCAGGGGCTGCGGCCCGAGGATCGGGTTCCGCACCCCCGACGCTCGCCGGCCGTGCCCACCGAATGGGTGGGACTGGAGGCGCCGGCCGCCACAGAATCATCGAACGGAGAGGGACGGCAGTCGACGTCGGCACAGGGTGCTCGGCATGCCGGGGGAGGAGACGAGATGCAGAAGGCACTGATCATCGTGGACGTGCAGAACGACTTCTGTGAGGGCGGGTCGCTGGCGGTGGAGGGCGGGCATGCGGTGGCCTCCTCCATCACCGACCTGGTCGGCCTGGACCGGGCCGGGGGACGCTACGACTATGTGGTCGCGTCCAAGGACTGGCATATCGACCCGGGGGAGCACTACGCCGCGGCCGGCACCAACCCCGATTTCGTGACGTCGTGGCCGGTGCACTGCGCGGCCGGCACGCAGGGCGCCGCCTTCTCGCCCAACCTTCAGGTGGCACTGGATGAGGTCTTCCTCAAGGGCCAGTACAGCAGCGGCTACAGCAGCTTCGAGGGGGTGTCGGGATCCAGCGAGGGCGTGGGCTTGCGGGACTGGCTCACCGAGCGCGGCGTGAAGGCCGTCGACGTGGTGGGCATCGCCACCGACCACTGCGTGCGAGCCACCGCGCTGGACGCGACCGCAGCCGGCTTCGAGACGGCGGTGCTGGTCGACCACTGCGCCGGAGTCACCTCCGACACCTCTGAGGCCGCCCTGGAGGAGCTGGCCTCCGCCGGCGTCACCATCGTCGACTGACCGGCCGTTCCCCGAATTCTCGGGTTGGTTTTGGGTGGTATATCCCCACAATCGTCCCGAGATTTTGCGGCGGGGAGCGCGAGCGTCAGTCGGGGCGCTTCATGCGACGGCGGCGTCCAGCTGGTCGCGGGTTAGTTCTATACCGAAGCCGGGCGCGTCGTTGGGGACTAGCCAGCCGTCAGTCGGCAAGGCCATGCCGGGGGTGGAGCGCCAGGCGCCCATAAGCGACTCCCCGGGCCCGCAACCCACGAACATCTCTGCCCAGCGATTGCCGGGCAGTCCGTGGCAGAGGTGCTGGCCGTAGGAGTCGTTGCAGCCGCCGTGTACGGCTAGCTCGATGCCGGCCGCGGCCGCGATGGTTGCGATCTTGAGCACCGCCGTGGCGCCGCCCACCCATTGCACGTCGGGCTGCATGACGTCGACGAGGCGCTGTTCAGCGGCGTGGGCGAAGACGCGGTCGGTGTACCAGCGCTCGCCGGTGGCCAGCATCTGGTGAGGAAGGCGGCGGCGGACCTCGGCGTAGCCGGGCCAGTCGTCGGGCTGGGCGTAGTCCTCGATCCAAGTGAGGCGGTAGGGGGCCAGCGCCTCGCCGAGCCGCACCGTGTAGGACGCGTCGTGCACTGCCCAGCAGTCGAGCATGATGTCTGCGTCGGGCCCCAACTCCGAGCGGGCATCGGCCACCTGCCGCTCGACCTGCTCGATCCCGGCGGTGGCCGCGGCCGGGCCGACGGTGCAGGCCAGCTTGAAGGCATCGAAGCCCCGGTCGCGCGGGTCGTCGAGGTCGTTGCCAGTGGCGTAGCAGCGGGTGCGGTCGCGGGCGGGGCCGCCCACCAACTCGTACACCGGCGCGCCCAGGATCTTGCCCTTCAGGTCCCACAGGGCCAGGTCCACCGCGCTCACCGCGAACGAGGCGATCCCGGACGCACCGAATGCGCTGTTGGCGCTGCGCATCATCATGTTCCACAGCTTCTCTGTGGCCAGGGCGGGCTCTCCCGCGACCATGGGCGCGAAGAAGTCGTTGATGATCGGAACGACCGGGCCGGCCTGGCTGGTCATGCCCACGCCGAAAGTGCCGTCGGAGGCGGTGGCCACGCACACGACCTCGCCCCACGGCGGCGTGAAGCGCTCGGCCTGCCCGGCGAAGGCCCGGTCGTAGGACAGGGGATGCATCAGGCCCCACGGATCCCAGGAGGCGGTGCTCGCCTGCGGGCGGCCCAGCACCTCGGGGCGGCGCAGGGGTGCGGCCCTGATTTCTGCGATGGTCGGCGTCATCGCCGCAGCGTAGGTGCCTGCGGACGCTGACGTCGCGCCGCGGATCTACCTGCACGAATCCACCCGTGCGGTGGATTCGTGACAGAAGTTCGTTCCGAGCGGCGCTTGGCGGGCGTCGCCGCCGATCAGGCTCCGGGTTGCGGGACTACCCGAAGGTAGGGCAGGGGGGCCTCCCAGCCGTCGGGGTACTTCTCGGCCGCGGCCTCGTTGGAGACCGCGGGCACGATGATCACGTCCTCGCCCTGCTGCCAGTTGGCCGGGGTGGCCACCTGCTCGTGGGCGGTGAGCTGGACCGAGTCGAGCAGGCGCAGGATCTCGACGAAGTTGCGGCCGGTGGTCATCGGGTAGGTGAGGGAGGCCTTGATCTTCTTGTCGGGGCCGATGATGAACACCGAGCGGGCGGTGGCATTGTCGGCCGCGGTGCGTCCCTCGGACGTGTCGCCGGCGTCGGCCGGGAGCATGTCGTAGAGCTTCACCACGTTGAGCTCGGGATCGCCGATCAACGGGTAGTTGACCGCGTTGCCGGTCGCCGTCTCGATGTCGGCCGACCAGCCGACGTGGTCGCTCACCCCGTCGACGCTGATGCCGATGATCTTGCAGTTGCGGGCCGCGAAGTCCGGCTTCAGCCCGGCCACCGCACCCAGCTCGGTGGTGCAGACCGGGGTGAAGTCCTTCGGGTGGGAGAACAGCAGCGCCCATCCGTCGCCGATCCACTCGTGGAAGTTGATCTCTCCCTCAGTGGTGTCGGCGGTGAAGTCGGGAGCCGTGTCGTTGATGCGCAGTCCCATGGGTTACCTCCAGGTGATGGCGAATTGTCCACAGGCTAGCGCGCCATGATGATAAATCCGACCGGATTAGTCAGGTATCGGCCCGGAGACTGAACGGCTGGAGTCCAATAGATTCCCGGGCCGTGAGGATCGCGGTCGTCTACAACCGGGACAGCCAGAACGTCATCAACCTGTTCGGCATGCCGAACCAGGAGAAGATCGGCCTGAAGACCATCAAGCGGCTCACCGACGCTCTCCGCGCCGGCGGCCACCAGGTCGCGGCCATAGAGGCCGACAAGGAGTTGATCTCCAAGCTGGAGTCGTTCATGCCCCGGGTGGTGGCGGGAGAGCGGCCCGGGATGGTGTTCAACGTCTCCTACGGGCTTCAGGGCCAGGCCCGCTACACCCATGTGCCCAGCATTCTCGAGATGGTCGGGATCCCCTATGTGGCGTCCGGTCCTCTGGGCCATTCGCTGGCGCTCGACAAGGTCGTCACCAAGATGATCCTGCGCCAGCACAGCATCCCCACGCCGGAGTTCGCGGTGCTTGAGACGCCGGAGATGCCGATCCCGGGCGACCTGCCCTATCCGATGGTCGTGAAGCCGAAGAACGAGGCCGTCTCGTTCGGTCTCGCGGTGGTGAACGACGAGAGCGAGCTGCGGGCGTCGGCCAAGGTGATCTTCGACCGGTTCTCCCAGCCGGTGCTGGCCGAGCAGTACATCGAGGGTCGCGAGATCAACGTCGGACTTCTCGGCAACGCCCCTCCGGAGGCGTTCCCGCCGGTGCTGCTGAGCTTCGGCGACGGCCCCCAGATCTACACCTACGAGGACAAGACCGGCCGCAGCGGCCGCCAGATCCAGCCGGTGTGCCCCGCGCCCATCTCCGAGGAGCTCACCGCGGAGGCCCAGCAGATTGCAGTGCGCACGTTCTCGGCTCTCGGCCTTTACGACTGCGCCCGCGTCGACATGCGCATGGACGCCAACGACAACCTCTACGTGCTCGAGGCGAACAGTCTCCCCAGCCTGGGCGAGCACGGGTCCTACCTGGTGGGGGCGGCCCATGTGGGCCTGGAGTTCGAGGGCTTCGTCAACCGTCTGGTCGAGGTGGCCAGCGCCCGCTACTTCGGCACGCCGCAGCCGCCCCCGGTAGACGCCCGGGCCGCGGACCCGTCCAAGCGGGCCTTCCAGTTCATCACCCAGCGCCGCGACGCCATGGAGCGCTCGCTGCAGCGGTGGGTGCAGGTCTCCAGCCGCACCGACGACCCAGTGGGCCTGGAGCGGGCCGCGGAGCGGGCCGGACGCGTCCTCACCGACGTCGGGATGCTGCCCGTGCCGGAGCTCACCCAGCAGGCCGAGGCACACATGTACCAGACGGCCAGGGGGTTCGACTCCGGAGTCCTGCTGGTGGCCCATCTGGACGTCCCGGTGATAGCCGGGGGACTGCGGCAGGGGTACCGCCGGGATCCGGAGTGGCTCTACGGCGAGGGGGTGGGACGGTCGCGTGCGTCGCTGGTGATGCTGGAGTACGCGCTGCGGGCGCTTCGCAGCACCAGGAGCCTCCGGCGCGTGCCCCTCGGTGTGCTGCTGTACTGCGACGAGGGACGCGACGCGGCCCGCAGCCGGCGCGTGATCGAGCAGGCCGCAGCCCGGGCGGAACAGGTCCTCGTGTGCCGGCCCGGCACCGTCGGCCACGGCATCGTCACCCAGCGGCGGGGCAGCCGGCGCTACGACCTGACCATAGAGGGCGAGAGGCTCAGCCCCGGCCAGGTGGGGCGCCGCCGGCCGGTGGTGCGCTGGGCCTGCGAGAAGGTCGAGGCCATCGGCCAGCTGAGTTCGCCCCGCAGGCGCCTGTCCATCGGTGTCATCGACATGAACACCGAGCGCCACGCCATGTTCATGCCCCACCGGGTCGAGGTCTCCCTGATGATGTCGTATCTCTCGGTCGCCCACGCCGACGAGACGGAGGCCGCCATGCGGAAGGTTCTCGGCCGGGGCGGGCCGAAATGGAGCCTCAACCGGCTCACCGACCGGCCGCCCATGCCGGACCGTCCGGCCAACCGGCCCCTCGCCGAAGCGCTGGAGGCCGCCGCGACCAAGTGGGACATCGGCGTGGAGCGGGAGTCGTCGGCATGGCCGTCGGTGGCCGGCCTCGTCGGAGACAGCACGGCCGTCGTCTGCGGTGTGAGCCCCGCCATGAAGGACGGCGGAACCCCTGAGGAGGCCGTCCAGCGCATCAGCCTGGTGGAGCGGACCCTGCTGCTGACCGAGTACCTCACCGGCTGGATCGGGCGCTGATCCGATGACCGGATCCGAGCCGCAGCAGCCTCGCGCGCCGCTCCAGCCGGAGGGTCGCCGCCATTCGAGGCCGCGGCAGCCGCGGCGGGTGACCGAGGTGGACACCGATCTGCTGGAGTTGACCGACACCCGCATCCACGAGCCCCAGCGGGTCGCCGCGTCGCCGCATGGGATGGTGAGCACGGCCCACTATTCGGCCACGGCCGCCGGGGTGAGGATGCTCGAGCGGGGCGGCAACGCAGTGGACGCCGCAGTGGCGGCCGCGCTGGCCCTGGGCGTGTGCGAGCCCGCCGCGTCGGGACTGGGTGGCCAGACCATGATGCTGGTCCATCACCGGTCCTCCGGCACCACGGTGGCGGTGGACGGGTCATCGCGAGCCCCCGGCGGGGCTCTGATCGACAGCTTCGCCAACCTGCGAGTCGACCGCAGGCGCGGCCATCGGGCCACCACCGTCCCCAGCTCGCCCGCAACCTACGCCCACGTGCTGGAGCGCTTCGGGCGCCTCGGCTGGGCGACGGTCCTCGAGCCGGCCATCGAACTGGCCGCCGACGGGTATGAGGTCAGCGTGCTGCAGTACCGCCTCACCCGGCGAGAACGCCGGCACTTGAAGGCTCACTCGGCGGGGCCGCTCTTCCTGCAGGACGGGCGCAGAGCGCGCCGGGCCGGGACGAGGTTCGTCCAGCCCGCGCTGGCGGCGACTCTTCGCCGGTTGGCCGAGCGGGGTTATGAGGACTTCTACTCGGGTGAGACCGCCCGCCTGATCCATGAGGACATGGTGGCCAACGGCGGCTTCCTCCGCGAGGACGACTTGGCGCAGATTCCCGTGCCCGTCGAGCGCGAGCCGCTGTCGGGACGCCTCGGCCGCGACCGGGTGTTGACGATGCCGCTGCCGGGGGCGGGCCGCACCCTGTTGGAGATGCTCAACATCCACCAGAGCCTGCCCCGCGAGCTACAGGATCTCGATACCCCCGATGGTGCGGTGTGCCTGGCCAGGACCATGCGGCAGGCACTGATCGACCGGAACGACCGCCCTTTCGATCCCGACCTCTACGACCAGGTCCCCGACAAGCAGATGCTCAACCGCCAGTACGCCCGGGGCGTGGCCCGCCGGATCGCGGCGATCCAGACCAGCGGCGAGACCACCCACCTGTCGGTGATGGACGCGGACGGCAACACGGTGGCGCTCACCCAGTCGATCGAGAACGTCTACGGCTCGTGCGCGGCCTCGCCGCAACTGGGCTTCCTCTACAACAACTACATGAGCGCCTTCAACCTCGAGGATCCCTCGCACCCTTACTACTTGAGGCCCAACGCGGTGCCGTGGGCCAGTGTGGCCCCCACCATCGTCTTCAAGGACGAACGGCCCTGGCTGGCGATCGGCTCGCCGGGAAGCGAGCGCATCCCCCCGGCGATCCTGCAGGTGCTGTTGCGACTCCGGAGGTCCTCGCCGCTGGCCGCGGTGGACGCGCCCCGTATCCACTGCTCGCTCGACGGCGTGGTCTCGGCCGAGGCGTCGCGCATCTCGACCGATGTGCTGGACGCGCTCGGCCGCTCGGGCTTCGAGCTGACCCGGCGCGAGCCCTACTCCTTCTACATGGGCTGCGTGCAGCTGGTCATGGCCGACGGTGACCGGCTGGTGGGGGTGGCCGACCCCCGCAGGGACGGCGCGGCCGCCGGCCCGGACTCGGCGCCGGCGGCCATGCCGGCATGACGCTGCCGCTGCTGGTCTCGGTGCCTCATGCCGGCCTGCGGGTACCGGCCGAGGTCGAACCGCTGTGCGCGCTCACGCCGTCAGAGGTCGCCGACGACGGCGACGGCGGCGCGGACGAGATCTATTCCTTCGAGGACGAGGTCGGGGCCTTCGTAACCACCGACGTGGCCCGGGCCATCGTCGACATGAACCGGGCGCGGGACAACCTCAAGGCCGATGGCGTGGTGAAGACCCACACCTGCTGGGACGTCGAGGTGTGGCACCGCCCGCTGTCGCACGCAGAGATCGAGGGCCTCCTCGACGCCTACCACGCCCCTTACCACCGGCGACTGACCGAGCTGGGGACGGGCCGCCAGTGGGTTCTGGGCGTCGACTGCCACACGATGGCGGGCGTGGGGCCGCCGCTGGGGCCGGACCCGGGCGTGGAGCGGCCCTGGGTGTGCCTCAGCCACGGCGACGGGACCTGCCCGCAGGAGTGGATCGAATCGCTGAGGGACTGCTTCCAGGAGCAACTGGAGGGGCCGGTGAGGATCAACGACCCCTACGACGGTGGCTACATCACCCGCTTCCACGCGGCCGAGATGCCCTGGATCCAGATCGAGCTGTCCCGGGCCCCCTTCATGTCCAACGAAGCCAAGCGCCACGTCGTGCTAACCGCGCTGCAACGCTGGACACAACGCAACACCTGAAGAAAGTGGCGGAGAGTATGGGATTCGAACCCATGGTGACCCGGAGGCCACAACGGCTTTCGAGGCCGCCCCATTCGTCCGCTCTGGCAACTCTCCGCCGCAGAGGCTACCGGCGGGCCTACGGGTCGACTTCAGAGCCCCTCAGGTCCGAGAAGAAGTCCTGCAGCAGGGCGGCGCACTCGCCGGCCCGCACGCCCGGCACCACCTCGAACTCGTGGTTGAGCCGGGGGTCGGCGCCCAGGTTGTAGAGCGAGCCGAGGGCACCGGCCTTGGGGTCGTCGGCGCCGTAGACGACCCGGCCCACCCGGGCCTGCTGCAGCGCTCCGGCGCACATGGGGCACGGCTCCAGGGTCACGGCCACCGTGGCTCCGTCCAGGCGCCAGCCGCCGAGGCGGGTAGCGGCCTCCCGCAGGGCCAGCATCTCAGCGTGGGCGGTGGGATCGCCGGCGCGCTCCCGCTGGTTGTGGCCGCGGGCGACCACCTCGCCGTCGCGCCACACCACCGCGCCCACGGGCACGTCGCCGTGCGCAGGGGCCAATCGGGCCTCGGCCAGGGCTATTTCCATGAGCTGCTCGTCCGTCACGACGCTCCCGAGACGTGCGGGGCTCCCGCGACATGTGATGCTCCCAAGACGTGCGAGGTCCGGGTCACGGGTCGATGTCGTTGGCCATCAGGCCGGCCATCAGCGCGGCCGCGGCCGCCGTCAGCGGGCCGTCCACCACCGGCAGCTCGGTGTCGTCGATGCGGGCGATGGACTGGACCGCCCGGGTGGAGGAGGCCAGGAAGGCCTCGGGAACGCCTCGAAGCTCCTCGACGGGCAGATGGGTCTCGGCCACGTCGAGCCGTTCCAGCAGCAGCGCCCGGGTGACCCCGGCCAGGCAGCCGGTGTCCAGCGGCGGTGTGTGCAGCCGCGCCCCGTCGCACCAGAAGATGTTCGACCCGGTGCCCTCGCTGACACGGCCCCGGGTGTCGGCGAAGATCGCCTCGGATGCGCCCCGCTCCCGGACCACGTCGAGCGCCAGCACATTCTCGGCGTAGGAGGTCGTCTTGACGCCGGCCATGGCGCCCCGCTCGTTGCGGGGGAACGGAACGGTCGAGACCGCGGTGCCGGGCGGGTAGTCGGGCGGCCGGTTGCCGGCGATCACGATGGCCGAGCCCCGCGCCCCGCTGCGCCCGGATCCCAGCGGGCCGCCGCCGCTGGTGGCCGTGACCCGCACGATCCCGGCCTCGGGCGCGGCGTCGAGGCACAGGGTGATCGCGGCCCGCAACTCGTCGTCGCCGTAGGGGCACTCGAAGCGCAGCGCTCGGGCCGAGCGGCGCAATCGCTCAAGATGCCGGCGCACTGCGAAGGCGGCCACCCCGGCGCCGTCGGGCACCACCAGCAGTGTCTCGAAGACGCCGTCGCCCACGATCACTCCGTGGTCGTCGGCCCTCAGGTGCGGGTGGTCGGGCTCGACCATCCGTCCGTTCACCCACACGGCCCGCGCGCTCACGGCCCCGAACCTACCGGCGGGAGCGAGATCGGGGCCCCCGCCTCCGCCGCTCGGCAAGAATCTCTGAAATCTGCCGCGCCGGGCGGCGATACTGGGAGTGATGAGATCCTGGATCCGACAGCACTGGCGCTGGGCGCTACCGGCAGGGGTCGTACTGGCGGGGGTGGGAGCCTGGCTGGTGTTCGGCTTCTTCGCCTTCCAGACGTACTTCCAAGACGACGAGGTGGACGAGGCGCTCCCGTTCTTCACCGCGGGCCCGGCCCCGTCGGGCATCGCAGGCGACGAGACGACCGAGGACATGGCGGACGCTATGAACGACGCCATGGCCGAAGACGACATGCCCATGGTCGACGAGGTCGACGAGCCCATGCCCGATATGCCGGGGCCGGCCACGTCGCAGGTCCCCAAGCCCGGCGTCGAGGCGTCCGAACCGGCTGAGCCCGCCACCGAAACCGAGCCAGCGGAGGAGACCCAGCCAGCGGAGGAGACCCAGCCCACCGAGACTGAGCCCGCCACCACACAGGCGCAGCCGCAGATCATCGTGGAGGCTTCCGGATCGTTCATCGACCGCTCGCATCCCACCGAGGGCAGCGCAGTGGTGCTGGGCGACGGCAGCGGCCAGCGGTTCCTGCGGTTCGAGGACTTCCGCACCGACAACGGGCCCGACCTGAACGTGTACCTGTCGGCCGCCCCGACCGACGCGCCGGCCGGCCAGTTCGACGATGACTTCGTCGACCTCGGCGACCTCAAGGGCAACGTCGGCGCTCAGAACTACGAGATCCCTGTCGGGCTCGACCTGGACCACTACTCCACGGTGGCGATCTGGTGCGTGCGCTTCGGGGTGGTCTTCGGCGTAGCCGAGCTCACCGCCGGCTGAGGGTCGTTTCGAGCAGGAACGACGAGCCGGGCGAGGGGTCCACGCCCAGCCCTGTCAGCTCGACGGCGAACCAGTCCTGGCTTCCGTCGGCCGGTTCGAGTCGGGCTACCACCAGCGTCGGCGTGCGGTCGGAGGTCAGCCAGGCCACCGAGCCGGAGTCGTCGGACCACCGCGGGCGGCCGTAGCCGCCTCCGTCCAGCAGGCGCAATCGGTCGGTCTGCCGATCGAACAACCACGCCGGGCTGGTGTCGTTGAGCAGCCAGCGACTGTCCGGTGACACCGATATGCCGGCCAGTTCGGCCACGAAGTCCTCGGGCAGCTCGGTGACCCGGCCGGTGGCCGCCTCCACGGCCACCACGATGCAGGAGAGGTCCTCGTCGCAGCGCTGCTCCACGCGCAGCCGGTCGCTCGCCGCGAGCAGCCTGTGCTCGCTGACAACCTCGAACCCCTCGAGCTTCGGCTGGAATGTCCGGCCCACGGGGGGAGTCACGAACACTCCGGCGCCGTGGACCGCCAGCACGTCGGAGCCCGACGGCGCTTCCAACTCGCCGGTCAGGACGCCATAGCGCTGCCAGGCATTCAGCCGTACGGAGCCGTCGGGCCCGTCGGGTCGGCTGATCACCCAGTACTCGACCAGCGGTTCTGCCGAGGGCACCAGCTCCGCGCCGGTGGTGATGAGCACCGCGGTCGGTGGATCATCCGCCAATGACACGCCCACGGTGCGCCGGCCGTCGGTGAGCAGCACCAGGCCATCGAGCAGAAGCACCGACCCGAACGGTTCGACGGGCACTCTTTGCAGCGCTCCGGTCGCGAGGTCCACCATCGCCACATGGCGGCCGCTCAGGTACATGAGCCGGCCGTCCAGGTCGCTGAACCGGCCAGCGCCAGCGGGAGCAGCGTCTCGGGGCTCAGCGCCCTCGGAGGCGACCTCGGTGCTGGTCTCGGGCTCCCGGAGCACGGCAGTGGTGGTCGGCGCCTCGAAGCTGTCCTCGTCGACGGGGTCGGCGTCGGGGTCGCCGGCCTCGGGGCCGTCGTCGCTGGTGAGACTGAGCAGCCACAGAACGACGACCAGCACGGCCAGCACCCCGATGAGTCCCCCAGCAGCACGCCATGACCGTTCGTGTTCGCCGCGGTCCGGTTGGTCGTCGCGGCTGTCAACCGGTGCCGCGTCCATGCCGCGAGGCTACGGGTTCAGCGCAGCCGGCAGGGGCGGCTCGGCCGCGAAGAGCCTGTCCCGGACATCGCGGTACCGGGCCCGCAGAAGTCCGTGGCCGGTTGGGAGTTCGGGCTCGAATGCGTCGCCCGTGCCGAGCGCCCAGCGCTGAGCGACCTCGTCGACGGGCTCGGCCGCGAGGATGGCCGCGGCCTGGACTGCCGCGCCGCTGGCGACCAGTTGCTTGTCGTGGGGCACGACGATGACGCGGCCGGTCAGATCGGCGACCCGCCGCCGGTAGGCGGGCGACTGGGACCCGCCGCCGATCAGGAACGTCCTGCCGCCGGTGTCCACCCCGCGGGCGCCGAGGACGTCGATGCCCTCGAGCAGGCCGCAGACCACCCCGTCGAAGGCCGACAGCGCCAACTGCTCGCGGGTCGTTCCGCTCTGGAGCCCGCCCCAGCTTCCGGTGGCGTCGGGCAGGTTCGGCGTGCGCTCCCCGTCGAAGTAGGGCACCAGCACCGGACCGAGGTCCTCACCGATCCCGGCCAGGGCCAACTCCGAGAGCCGCTCCGGGGCGACGCCGAGCCAGCCGGCCACTGCGTCGGTCACCTTGGCCGCGTTGACGGTGCAGACCAGCGGCAGGAAGTTGCCGGTGGCGTCGGCGAATCCCGCGATCGTGCCGGTGCTGTCGCTCGTCGGTGTGTCGCTGGTGGCGTAGACGGTTCCGGACGTGCCGATCGAGATGGCGATGTCGCTGGGGCGGAGCCCGAGCCCGAGCGCGGCCGCCATGTTGTCGCCGCTGCCCGGCCCGACAACCGCGCCGGGCCCGAGTTCCAACTCGGCGGCCACCGCCGGTGTGACGGTGGCGGCTGCTTCGTCGTGCCTCAGGACGCGGGGCAGCCTTCCCAGCCAGGTGTCGGGCTCGTCGACTGCCTGCCCGAGCAGCTCCGATCGGTACTCGTTGCCCGATGGGTCGAACCAGCCGGTCCCCGAGGCGTCGCCGCGGTCGGTGACGTGCTCGCCGGTGAGGCGCCAGGTGAGGTAGTCGTGGGGCAGCATGACCTTGTCGACTGCCGCGGCCAGCTCGCGCTCGTGCTCGAGGAACCAGGCCAGCTTGGTGATGGTGAACGAGGCGACCGGCACCGATCCGCAGGTCGCGGCCCACCAGTCCGCTCCGGCCGCGGCGACGAGCCGCTCGGACTGCTCCGATGACGTCAGGTCGTTCCAGAGCTTGGCCGGGCGGACGACCTCGCTGCCGGACATGAGCACGAGTCCGTGCTGCTGGGCGCCCACGCTGATGGCCCGGATCTGGGCGGCGTGCTCAGCCAGCTGCCCGAAGCAACTCGCGAGGGCGCTCCACCAAGCGGCTGGGTCCTGCTCGCTAACCGGAGGGTTCGTCGGAGTGTGGGGCGATGTCGCACTGGCCACAAGCCTTCCAGAGTCGATGTCGCGCAGAACGACCTTCGTCGCCTGGGTGGAGGAGTCGATGCCGGCCACAAGGGTCATGGGAACGAGTCTTCCACCGCGGATGGGACGGTTCCGGCAGAAGTTGAGAATGATTCTCATTATTGATACCGTGCAGCCGGACCGATCAGAGGAGGCTCGCCGCATGGCGCATCGAACATCACCCCTTACCCACCGCACGAAGTTGGCCCAGTGTGTCGGCATTGCGGTCGTCCTAGTGGCGCTGGCTGCCTGTGGAGGGGAGTCGGAAACTGCGACCAGCGAGGCGCCGACCACCGAGGCGCCGACCACGACGGCCGCCCCCGCCACCACCGAGGCGTCAACCACGACGGCTGCCCCTGCCACCACCGAGGCGCCGACCACGACGGCTGCTCCCGCCACCACCGCGGTGCCTTCGCTGACGGTCACCGACGGCAGCGGGCGGGAGATCACGCTCGACCATCCTGCTGAGCGGATCGTGTGCCTAGAGGACAACTGCACCGACCTGACTTCCGACCTCGGAATCGTGCCCGTCGCCCAGCATCGAGGCGGCGCCTGGGGCACCGCCGCCGCCTACTACGGCGACGCTGCCGCCGACATTCCCGTCATCGGAGATCGCACCTCCGTAGAGGAGCTGGCTGCATTCGAGCCCGATCTCATCATCGCCCGCGTCGGCCAAGAAGAGGTGCGTGACGCTGTCGAAATGGTTGCCCCGGTCTACCTGGTCGACATCGGCGGCGTCCAGACCCTTAAGGAGGGATGGATGGACATCGGCCTCCTGACCGGTAGGCAGGCTGAAGCGGAAGAGGCCATCCACCGGTTCGAGCACAACGTCGAGCACCTCGCTGAGGACCTCCCCGCGGATGCTGTCAACACGCGGGTGGCGGTCGGATTCGGAGACACCAACTGGATGATCTGGGATTCCTCCTCGTTCTGCAAGTTCCTCCACGACGAGGGTGCCGGCACATGCGTCTTCCCCGCACAGCCCGAGTCCGAGTACGGCTCTCCGGACAGCGAGTTCGCATGGGAGTTCATCGTCGAGGCCGACCCCGAGGTCTGGGTGATGATCACTTGGGAGGGCAGCGCCCGCGCCGACTCGGTCACCGAGCCGGCATGGCTCGAGACCACCGCCCACCGCGAGGGCCGGATCTGCAATGAGGACTCGGCGGGTTCCTTCGGCCATGGGCTGCTGATGCTCCAGTGGGCCTACCAGTGCTACCTGAACGCAGGATGGCCGAGCATCTACGACCATCCGGGCGACCTTGCCGTGTGGCTGCCCGAGGACCACTGAGCAGACCTGAGAGCGGCGCAACGATGGAGAGGCCGCCAATCACGGCGGCCTCTCCATGACTTGAGAGGGAACCTCGCTGTACCGGAGCCGTCGTTGGAAGCAGGCGGTCACGGTTGTGATCGTCCTCTCCTGCGTGTCCGCGGGAGTGGTGCTCTGCTCCCTGGCGTGGGGCACACCCACTCTCTCGGTGGGGAAGGTTGTAGGCGCCCTGTTTGGTTCAGCGGGTGTGGAGGACAGCCACCGCTTCATCGTGCGTGATCTCCGGCTTCCCCGTGTCATCGGGGGAGCGCTGGCCGGGGGAATGCTGGGCGCTTCGGGCGCAGTGATGCAGGACACGCTCCGCAATCCCCTGGCCGGGCCGGAGCTGATCGGGGTGTCCGCCGGAGCCTCCCTGGCCGTGGCCACCATCGTCGCGTTCCGGCTCCCGTTTCCCGGGGTCGCCTTGCCCATAGCCGCGCTGGCGGCGGGGCTCATCACGGGGACGCTCATCCTCTCGCTGGTGAGCCTCAAGACGAACCCGATGCACATGCTGCTGGTGGGAGCGGCGCTCACCGCCCTGATCAATGCGCTGGTGATCGCGGCCATAACGCTGGCGCCCAATTTCGGCGGCGTCTCCATCATCTACCGCTTCCTGGTGGGAAGCCTGTCGGATGTCCAGTGGGACGAGATCCGTCTGGCGGCACCGTGGGCAATCGCCCTTCCGCTGGTGATCCTGCTGGCGGGGCGCCCCTTGAACATCCTGAAACTCGGCGATGAGGTAGCCGAGGGCCTGGGTGTCGGAGTCCGCCGTACCCGGGCGGTGCTCTTCGCGGCGTCGGTCCTCCTGGTGGCGCCGGTGGTCGCCATCGC
>VYCM01000067.1 GCA_009843915.1 Acidimicrobiaceae bacterium
AGCCCTCGGCCTCGGACCCGGTCTCGGGACCGAGAATGGTGACGACGCTGCCGGCCAGGCTCATCTCCATCTCCTGCATCGCCGCCTCAGCCTCGGCGGCGGCAGCAGCAGCCGCTTCGGCCGCGGCCTCAGCCTCAGCTGCTTCGGCGGCAGCCGATTCCAGCTCGGCCTCGAGCTCAGCGACGACGTCGGGGTCGATCGCCCCCTCGGCCTCAGCCATAGCAGCTTCGAGCGCCGCTTCGGCTTCGGCCGCTCTGGCGGCAGCCGCGTCGGCCTCGGCCTGCGCTTCAGCAGCAGCGGTCTCCGCGGCAGCGGCCTCAGCAGCCGCGGCGTCGGCTTCAGCGGCCGCAGCCGCGGCTTCAGCCTCAGCTGCCGCGGCGTCGGCTTGAGCAGCTGCAGCCGCGGCGTCGGCGGCACTGGTGTCCGCTACCGGCTCGTCATCGCCGCAGGCTGCCGCCACGAGGGCGAGGCTGAGCAGGGCGCCGAGGATGAGCCATAGGCGCGAATGTGTCTTCATTTCGTCCCTCCCAGGGATGCAAACGTTTACAGAATTGGAAGGTAGCGCGGCCACCCCACGGAATCAACCCACTGACGAAGTGGTCTCCCGCACCATCAGCGGCACATCCCAGGTGATGTTGCTGACGGGCTCGCCGTCGATCAGCGTCATCACCGTCTCCGCGGCCCGGACGCCCATCTCGTCCACTGCCTGTCGCATGGTGGTCAGTCCCATTGCTTCGGACAGGTCGTGGTCGTCGAAGCCGATCACGGAGAGATCGCCGGGTATGTTCAAGCCGCGCCTCGCGGCTGTCCACAGCACGCCGAACGCCATCTGGTCGGACATGCAGAACACCGCGGTGGGCGGCTGGGCGCATTCGAGCAGCCTGGACACTGCGACGGCGCCGCCTGCGGCGGTCCAGTCGCCGCTCACCGCCAGGCTGGGATCGTACGGCAGCCCGGCTGCTCGCAAGGCGTCCTCATAGCCGAGGAGGCGCTGTGCGGGAACCGGCGTCGGAAGGTCCTCCAACTGGGGGCCCACGACCAGCCCGATGCGCTCATGCCCCAGTTCGATGAGGTGCTCTACGGCCCGTCTGGCTGCGACTCGGTTGTCGATGATGATCGATGCGGCGCCCTCGAGCCGTTCGTTCACCGCGACGACGGGCCGGTCGAAGAAGTCGCCGGCCGAGTTCCCCTCGGCGCTGACGAAGGTGTCGATCAGGACTATCCCGTCGACTCGTCTGCAGAAGGAGCGGGCTTCATGAAGGAAACGCCGACGATCCTCCGGAGTGGCCATCATCGAGATGAGCAGGTCGTAGCCCGCCTTGGCGAATACCGAGTTGATACCGCCCAATGCCCGGGACGGGAACCAGGCCCCGAACTGGGGCGCGGCCAGCCCGATGGTCCAGGTCCGTCCCGACGCGAGACGGGAGGCCTGGGGGTGGGCCTCGTACTGGAGCTCGGCCGCGGCGTCCAGCACCCTGGAGCGTGTTGCGGACGCCACGTAGGGAAGATTGCGCAGGGCGCGGCTGACCGTGGCCACCGAGACTCCCGTCACCCGTGCAATGTCCTTGATGGTCGGACGGCTGCTTGACACGGCTCGCGAACCTATCCCTCGGCCTACGCCATCGGCTAACCCATCCACTGGCCGCCGTTCACATCGATGGTGGCGCCGGTGATGTAGCCGGCGTGCGGTCCGCACAGGAAGTCCACCATCGCGGCCAGGTCATCGGGGTCTCCCGGAGCGTCGCCGGGCACGGTGGCAAGAATGCGCTCGCGCCATGCGGGGTCGAGCGCCTGCCACATGGGCGTGTCGTGGGGTCCGGGGGCCACCGCGTTGACGGTGATGTTGTCGGTGGCGTGGTGCAGGGCCAGGAAGCGGGTGAGGGTGATCAGCCCGCCCTTGCTGGCCGCGTAGGCCGGTCCCGAGAGGGGCGATCCGCCGAAGCGGCCGTTGACCGACGCGATGTTCACGATCCTGCCCTCGCCGGCCGCCCGCATGCCCGCGATCACCTGGCGGGTGCACAGGTAGGCGCCGGTGAGGTTCACGTCGAGGATGCGGCGCCAGTCCTCGGGGCTCTCCTCCTCCACTCCCCCGGCGCCGGTGATGCCGGCGCTGTTGACCAGGACGTTGGGGTGGCCGTGCCGGTCGCGGATCGCATCGAAAGCCGCGGTCACCGACTCGGCGTCGGATATGTCGCAGGCGATGGTCTCGACTGCGTCGACGACGGCACCGTCAGCGGCATCGAGGCCGACGACTGTGTCGCCGCCCGCGCTGAGGCGCCTGCACACCGCAGAGCCGATGGCGCCGGCCGCACCGGTCACCACGGCTACCCGGCTCATCCGCTCGCCCAGCCCTTGCTGCGCTCCACGGCGCGTTGCCAATCCGCATAGGCGGCATCGGCGGCGTCCCTCGCCCCGCTGGGCACAGCCTCGAAGTCGAGTTCCCAGTGGCCCGAGATGGCTTCCAGCGACGGCCAGACGTCGGCGGCCAGTCCGGCCAGATAGGCCGCGCCCAGAGCGGTCGCCTCCTGGAGCTTGGGGCGCTGGACGGCCACTCCGAGCTGGTCGGCCTGGAGTTGCAGCATGGAGTCCATCACCGATGCGCCCCCGTCGACACGCAGGTTGCGAACCGGCGTGCCGGTGGCGGCCGCCATGGCCTCGACGACGTCGCGGGTCTGGTAGGCCATGGCCTCCACCGCGGCTCGGGCGATCTCCGGCCGCCCGGTGCCCCGGGTGAGGCCAAGGACGGCGCCGCGGGCGTAGGGATCCCAGTGCGGGCTGCCGAGACCGGCGAAGGCCGGTACCAGGAACACCCCGCCCGTCGAGTCGCACTGCTGGGCGAGTCCCTCGATCTCGGCGGCCTCCGCGATGATCCCTAGGCCGTCCCGAAGCCACTGGATGGCTGCTCCGGTGGCGAATATCGCTCCCTCCAGCGCGTACGCCAGGGTTTGACCTTGCGGCGTGTCCAGCAGCCAGGCGATCGTTGTGAGCAGGCCGTCGGCGGGCACGGGCAGCTCGGCCCCCACGTTCATTAGCACGAACGAGCCGGTGCCGTACGTGTTCTTGGCGTCGCCCGGCGCGAAGGCGGCCTGGCCGAAGAGGGCGGCGTGCTGGTCGCCGGCGATGCCGGAGATCGGAATGCCCGCTCCGCAGGCGGCGTCCGGGCCCGTGATCCCGAACGTTCCGCTGGAGGGCCGCACCTGCGGCAGCGTCTCGATCGGGACGCCAAACAGCGAGCACAGCTCGGGATCCCATCGCAGCGCCCCGATGTCGAACAGCATGGTGCGGCTGGCGTTGGTGGCATCGGTGGCGTGGACCTCGCCGCCGGTCAGGTTCCACACGATCCAGCTGTCGACCGTCCCCAGCGCGAGGTCGGGGCCGGTTGCCACCCCGCCGGTGGTGAGCATCCACTCGAGCTTCGAGGCCGAGAAGTACGGGTCGAGCACCAGCCCGGTGCGCTCGCGCACCAGCGGCAGAACCCCGTCCTGCTCCAGTTGCGTGCAGCGCGACGCGGTGCGGCGGTCCTGCCACACGATGGCCCGATGGACCGGCTCGGAGCGCTCCCGGCTCCAGGCCACCACCGTCTCGCGCTGGTTGGTGACGCCGATGGCAGCCGGTGCCTCATCCAGGCTGCCGGCCACCTCGCCCAGTGTCGACTGCACCGCGGTCCAGATCTCGGCCGCGTCGTGCTCGACACGCCCTGGCATAGGGAAGTACTGGGGGAACTCGCGCTGGGCCGACGTCACGATCCGCCCGGAGTCGTCGAAGGCGATAGTTCGCACGCTGGTCGTGCCGGCGTCGATGGCCAGAACGACGGTCATGCCGCGCCACGCCCGCTCTCGTTCGCTGCGCTCACAGGCCGCTCGGGCCCTGGCCCAAACAGAAGTTCCTCGGCGCGCTCCACGCCCGGATCGCGGCTCAGCGTCTCGGCCGTCTCGAGCATGGCGAGCATGGTACGGCGCCTCAGGAAGTCGTCCATGGACAGGATGTGCTCGTGGCGGGCCATGACCATGACCTCCGCGGCCGAGCACTCGACGAGGTCGCTGAGGGGCTGGCCCAGTTCGGGCGTCTCCTCCACCAGGTCGGCGACCTCTAGGGCCCGGCGGCCGTGCCGGCGCCACAGCCTCGCCGCCGCGGGCTCGTCGACGCCCGCCCGGACGGCGCTGCGATGGAAGCGGTCCCGCACGCCGGCCGGCGGTTCGCCGTACCACGCCCGGTCCGGTACCCCGGGCGCCAGCCCGCACTTGCGGGCCGCGGCCACGACCTCCTGTCCCACGTTGAGGCAGTCGCTCAGCTTGCCCCCGAGGATTGAGATGGTCGCCCGCTGCCGGTCTGCCTCCACGGCGTGGCGGCGCGACAGCTCGGTCCAGTCGCGGTCGGTGTCCTCGCTCTCGTCGACCACCAGGGCTCGGACGCCGCAGCGGTAGGCGATCACGTCGTCGTGGAGGAGCGGCTGGGGCAGCCGGAGCCGGGCGTTGGCCTGTTCGAGCAGGAAGTCGCGGTCGTCGTGGGTTATCGACGCCTCTGCCTCCTCGACCCGGGTGTCGGTCGTGCCGATGAGGGACCGGTGGCCCATCGGGATGACGTAGAACAGCCGCTGGTCGTCGTCGAAGAACGCCAGCACGCGCCCTGACTCGGTCACCTGGGGCACGACGATGTGCGCCCCCTTCGAGTAGCAGAGGGCTTGGCGGAGCGTGGTGCCGGTGAGCGCGGCGAGTTCGGTGGCCCGCGGGCCCGCCGCATTGACCAGCACGGCGGCCTCCACGGCGTGCCGGTCGCCGGTCAGCCGGTCGATCACCTCGGCCCGCCAGCCATCACCGGCCCGCTCGGCGCCGTCGAGGCGCACTCTGGACACTGCGACCGCTCCGCTGTCGACGGCGTCGAGCAGGAGTTGGAGAACGAAGCGGGCGTCGTTGTCGGCCAGCAGGTAGTCGGAGTACTCGACGGCGCCCTGGACGTCGCCCGAGTCGATGGTGGGCTCGGCCGTCGCCAGCGAACGGGACGAGAGGAGCCGGGGACGGCCGGTCGCGAACCGCCCCAGGGCCCAGTAGGCGTGCGCTCCCAGTGCCGCGTAGGCGGGCGAGTACGGCGACGTGGACCCCAGCGCAGCCAGGAACCGGACCTCCTGCACCCGGCTGGAGTACGCGCGGGCCAGCAGGTTCCGGGAGCGGCACAACCCTGCGACCAGCGCCACGTCGTAGGTCTGCAGGTACTTGAAGCCGCCCCAGATGAGGTTGGACGACTCCTGGCTCACACCCGAGGCGAAGTCCTCGGAGTCGATCAGCGCGACGCGCAGCCCGTGGTTGGCCAGGGCCAGTGCCGATATGGCTCCGTTGATGCCTCCGCCGACGATGAGCACGTCATGGTCGCGCCCGGTCAGGCGCTCCAGGTTCCCGTCTCTCACCGCGGCTGTATGGGGCGCACCGTTGGAGGGCGCCGCCGGGCCCGGAGCGCTCATTCGAGGACGACGGGGTCCGACGAGGGCAGCGGGAAGTCCCACTGCCCTCCCAGGATCTCCGACAAAGTCTTGGCTGCCGAGCACACCACCACAGCGCACTTTCCTATCGTCTCGGCATCGAGGCGCGTCGCCGGGCCCGAGATTCCGATAGAGGCGCGGATGTTCCCGCCGATGCCCACCACCGGCGACGCCACGCAGCGGACACCGATGCTCAGCTCCTCGTTGTCGAGCGCAAAGCCCCGCTCAGCGGTTGCCGCCAGGTCACTGAGCAGTGCCTGCCGGTCGGTGATGGTGTGCTCGGTGAACCGCTCCAGGGCCTCCCAGTCGACGACCTCTTCGAGCATCTCGACCGAGTCGCGGCAGTAGAGGGCCTTGCCCGTCGAGGTGGCGTGGACGACGACCGGAGACCCGATCTCGGTCTCCACCGTTACCCGGCGGGCCAGGCGCTCACGGGCCAGGTACACGCCGCCGCCGACCGTGCGGTGGGCGAGGTGGACGGACTCCCCGGTGACGTTCATCAGCTCCCGCATCAGCGGCCGGGCCTCATTGACCAGGTCCATGTTTCGCAGCAGTGAGCCGGCCAGCTGTACCACGCCGGCACCGAGGATGTAGGTCTTATTGGACTCGTCGCGGTGCACGTAGCCCCGCTTGGTGAGCACGGCCAGGAGCCGGTGCACATGGCCGTTGTCGGCGTCGAGCACCCGGGCCAGCTCGCTGAGCCCGATCGGGCCCGGAGCCGAGCCGAGCGCCTCGAGCACGTCGAGGCCGGTCATCAGGGCGCCTCCCACCCGAGGCTCGCCGGCGGCCACCTAAGCGCCTCCTGGCGCGGCGTAGCCGCCAGGGGGAGCCCAGGCCGCCAGCTCGGACCTTACGGTCCCGGGTGACCGGCCGACCGGGTCCTGCACGCCTACGACGGCGCCTTCGGCTGCTGATCGCTGCGCGGCGAGCGCGGCCGCCAGCACGTCGCGGCCCTCGGCCAAGGTGAGAATCGGCTGGCGGCCTGCGGCGATGGTGTCGAGCAGGTTGCGGGTGGCGCCGATGAACGAATGCTCCCAGCCCGTCGGGCACGGGTAGGTCTCCACGTGCCCTTCGGTATAGCTGACGACCGGCGGTACCTCGCCGATCTGCCCGTGGCCCCGGTTGACCCAGATCACTCCCCTGGTGCCGGTGATCTCCATCCGGTCGTCCTGCGCGTAGTGCTCGGTGCCCTCGATGAGCAGCTCCTGGGAGTACACGACCTCCAGGTTGGCGATCGCGCCGGACTCGTAGCGCATCGAGACCAGCGACGGGGAGTCCAGCTCGAACGACAGCACGTAGGTCGACCCGATCCAGGCGTGCACCTCCGACGGCTGCCCCAGGACGACCCAGGCCAGCGAGAACTTGTGGTGGCCGTCGTCGAACACCAGCGGCCCGCCGCCGCATTCCTCGGGGGTGTGGCGCCACAGCAGCGCCGAGAAGGGAATGTCCCACGCGCTCGGGCTGTACCCGGCGTTGCTCTTGAGCCGCACCGACAGGGGCTCGCCGATGAGGCCCTGCTCGATGAGTTCCAGCGCCTTCAGGACGGGCGGGTAGAACAGGAAGTTCTCGTAGAGGCGCACAACCCTCGACGTCTCGCCGGCCGCGCTCAGGAGGCGATCGGCGTCGTCGAGGTTCAGCGACATCGGCTTCTGCAGCGACACGTGCAGGTCGCAACCGATGGCGAACGCGGCGATCTCGTAGTGGAGGTGGTGCGGGACGATTATCTCGACCAGGTCGACCAGGCCCGACTGGCACAGTTCGCGGTAGTCCTCGAAGATCGTGGCGTCGGGCAGCCCCCACTGGCGCTGTTTGGACGCCGCGTTCTCGGGCTCGGTGTCGCAGAGCGCGACGACGGCCGCGTCATCGCGGTCCCGGTACCCGAGAACGTGCAGGTCGGAGATGCGCCCGCAACCGATTATCCCGACCCGCAACACGCCTACTCCTTCAGCGCCCCGGACAGCAGGCCCCGGACGAAGTGCTTCTGGAAGACGAAGAAGATGGCGACGGTGGGAATACTGGCGATGACCGCCAGCGAGGCCTGGGTTCCGTAGGCCACCGTGAACTGGCCCTTAACGTTGAGCAGCCCCAGCATGATGGTGGCCACGTCGTCCCGTGCGCTGGTGAACACCAGCGGGTACAGGAAGTCGTTCCAGATGAACGTGAACTGAAGCGTGGCCAGGGCGGCCAGCGCGGGCCGGGCCAACGGCAGCATGACCCGCCAGAAGACCTCGCCCTCGCTGGCGCCGTCGATCAGGGCCGCGTAGCGCAGCGAGTCGGGGATCTGCTCGAAGAAGTTCCGCATCACCAGGGTGCATACCGAGAACCCCACCGCGGAGTGGATCAGGATCATGGGCCACAGGGTGTTGAGGAGGTCGAAGCTCCTGAACATGGTGAACAGGGGCACGAGCAGCACCTGGGGCGGAACGAACAGTCCCGAGACGATGACCAGTTGTATGGCGGTGCCGCCTCGGGGCCTGAACTTGGCCAAGGCGTACCCGATGAGGGTGCCGCCGGCGATGGAGACGACCACCGCCGGAATGGCCACCTGGAACGAGTTGATCAGGTAGCGGACGGTGTTGGCCGTGCTCCACACGTCGACGTAGTTGGCCAGGGTGAGCCTGCCGGTCAGCGCCCAGATGCCGCGTTCGGCGATCTCGGCGTTGGTCTTGAGCGAGGTCGCCAGCACGCCGGCCACAGGCACCAGGTACAACGCCACGAAGACGGCGATCAGCACCATCCCGGCGCGCCGCCGCAGCGTGCGGACCCGGCGGCCGGTGCCGTGTTCGGGCACGGTGCTGTCGGCTCTTTCGGCCCTGTCGGCGGCCAGGGAGGCGGTGCTAGTCGACATAGCTGCCCCGCCTGCCCCACCAGGTCAGACCGCCGACGACGACCAGGGTCATGGCGAACAGGATCAGCGACACCGCGCTGGCCAGCCCCTGCTCGTGCTGGCGGAACAGGATGCGCCACACCAGCATGGGCATCGTCTCGGTCTCGCGGACCGGCCCGCCCTGCGTCATGGCGAACACCAGGTCGAAGTTGCGCAGCGAGTTGATGGCGATCAGCGACAGCACCACCGTCGTGATCGGCCGTAGCAGCGGCACGATCACCCGGCGGAACACCTGGAATTGGCCGGCTCCGTCGACCCTGGCCGCCTCGACCAGCTCTCCGGGGATTGACGTGAGCCCGGCCAGGTAGAGGATCATGGCCAGCACGGCCTGCTGCCACGCCCAGGCGATGAACACCGCCCACAGGGCGGTCGAGCGGTTGGCCAGCCACGCCTCTTCGAGGCTCTCGAGCCCGACCAGCCCCAGCATCTGGTTGATGAGGCCGTCGCCGGGTTGGTAGATCCAGATCCACACCTGGCCGACCACCACCAGGCTGATGGAGATCGGCACGAACAGCGCCGACTTCATGATCGCCGCGAAGCGGGTGTTGGCCTGCAGCATCATGGCGATGCCAAGGCCCAGCGCGGGCGGGATCAGCGCGCCGAACAGCGTCCACACCAGCGTGATGCGGATCGACTTCCGGACGTGCTCGTTGGTGAAGGCCTCGACGAAGTTGTCGAAGCCGATCCACTGGCTGGTCTGCCCCAGGATGTTGGCGTCGGTGAAGCTGAGCCGCAGGGCCATGGCCGTGGGCACCACCACGATGGCGGTGAACAGCAGTATGGGCGGTCCCATGAAGAGAATGGCCCAACGGGTTGTCGGCCTCATGCGCCGTCTCCTAGACGATGCCTAGCGGGAAACTATCGACCGACGGCCGAAGGCAGGGCAGCCGGCGGTGCCGGACCCGTGGGGGACGAGGTCCGGCACCGCCGGTGGAACCGGTTCGAGCCGGCGAGGAAGGCGCCAGATTCCGCCAGATTGCGGCTGGCGCCCTCCGGTTGGACTCGCTAGCCAGCGAAACTGGCGCCCTCCGGCTCGACGCGCTAGCCCGCGAAAGCGGCCTGGGCGTCCGACTGGGCGCTCGACAGGAGGTCGGCGTAGCCGGACGGGTCGTCCATGAAGGCCTGGAACATGTCCAGACCGACCTCGGCCACGGGCGGTGGTGTGGCCAGGTCGTAGTTGAACGAGTAGGAGTCGGCCTTGCCCACTTCCACCAGCGCCTTGGCCATGACCGGGTTGAGCTGCGTGGTGTCGGCGTTGGAGTTCGGCGGCAGCGCCCCCTGCTCCAGTGCCCAGGTGAGCTGGTTGCCCGGATCGGCGTAGTGCTCCAGCAGCGCCATGGCGCCCTCGGGATTGGCCGCGTCGGCCGACAGGGCCCATCCGTCGATCGGTCCCAGCGCGGCGTTCTCGATGGCGGGATCCAGCACCGGGAAGTTGAAGAAGTCGTAGTCGGTGACGGGTTCGAGGCCGATGCCGTTCCAGTAACCGGTGATCCATGTGCCCATCAGGGTCATGGCCGCCTCCCCGTTGGCCACCTGATCGGCGGCGTCGGTCCAGGTGTAGGCGTTGGCATCGTCGACGAAGAAGCCCGCGTCGACCAGTTGCTTCCAGAGTTCCATCGCTGCGACGACCTGGGGATCGGTGTACGACGCCTCGCCCGACATCAGCTTGGCCCTGTAGTCCGGCCCGGCCGTGCGCAGGATGAGGAAGTCGAACCAGAACTGGGCCGGCCAGCGGTTCATCGAGCCCAGAGCGATGGGCTTGACGCCGCTGGCGGCGATCTGCTGGGCCGCCGCGATGAACTCCTGGCTGTTGGTGGGCATCGAGGTGACCCCGGCCGCCTCCATCACATGGGGGTTGTAGAAGAAGGCCACGTAGTGGAACCCGAACGGCAGCAGGTGGGGCTCGCCGCCGTGGATCCCGGCGTCGACCAGCGCTTGCGGGAAGTTGTTCCAGACGTCGGCGTTGTCGAAGACCTGGGTGATCGGCTGGAGATGGCCGTTCTCGAACACGGACTGGGTCCGGGCTCCGGCCCAGTAGGAGAACACGTCGGGCGGCTCGCCGCCGGCCAGGGCGACGAGGATCTGGTCCTTGAACGCCTCGTGCTCGATGGGGCTGACGACGGCCTCGCCGGCCTCGAACGTGGCGTTGACGTCGAGGATTCCCTGCTGGCCGAGGTCGGATCCGTAGTAGTGGGCGACTTCGACTTGGCCGGCGCCAGGGTCTTCGCTGGTGCCGCTGCATGCGGCGGCCACGAGCGCGACTATCGCTATGAGCGCGAGCGCGTAGCTACGTCGAATCTTGGTGAGTCTGGTCATGTGTTCCCCTCTTGGAATCGGTCCAGGCGCGGCCTCCCCCGCGCCGGACCGGACTTTAGCAAGCGGTGCCAAATAGTCAATGCTATTGCGAGATGATCAACTGAACCGGGGAGCACATCACGTGGACGCCCCCGGTGGCGGTTAGACGGGCGCGACTAGGCGGGTGCGACGTTGATGTATTTCACGACGGTGAACTCGGCCACGCCCTCGGCGCCGCCCTCACGGCCGAAGCCGCTGTGCTTGATCCCTCCGAAGGGCGCCTCGGCCAGCGCGATGGCGAAGTCGTTGATGCCGACCATGCCCACCTCGAGGCGGTCGGCCACGTCGAGGCACCGCTGCAGCGACCCGCCCAGCACGAAGCCGGCCAGCCCGAAGTCGGTGTCGTTGGCGATGCGCACCGCATCGTCGAGGTCGTCGTAGGCGCGGATCGGTGCGATGGGCCCGAACGGCTCGGCCACCATGATCTCGGTGCCGAGGTCTACGTTGGTGAGCACGGTGGGCTCGAACCACCAGCCGGCGTCCCGTTCGATTCTCCGGCCCCCGGACTCGACGACTGCTCCGTCGCTCACCGCGGAGGCCACCAGCTGCTCCATGGCCTGAAGGCGCCGCTCGTTCTGCAAGGGACCGATGTCGCAGGACGGGTCGTCGCCGGGTCCCATGGCCAGCGCTTCGGTGGCGGCCACGAAGCTGGCCACGAACCGGTCATGCAGCTCGGCAGGTACCAGGAACCGGCTGGGAGCGATGCACACCTGCCCGGCGTTGCGGAACTTGCCCCTCGCCGCGGCCTCACCGGCCCACTCGGGGTCGGCGTCGTCGAGCACGATCACCGGCGAGTGGCCCCCCAGCTCCAGTGACACCGACTTCAGTTGCTTGGACGCCTCTTCCATGATGTGGCTGCCCAAAGGCACCGAGCCGGTGAGAGTCACCTTGCGCACCCGGGAATCGCCGAGGATCATCTCGGAGATCATCGCGGGGTCGCCCACCAGCACATTGACGACCCCGGCCGGGATCCCGGCGGCCTCAGCAGCCGCGGCCAGCCACAGGGCCGCGATGGGCGTCTCCTCGGCCGGCTTGACGATGATCGTGCATCCGGCTGCGGTGGCTGCGGCGATCTTGCGGGCCGGCAGCAGCGCCGGGAAGTTCGACGGAGCGAACGCTCCCACTACTCCCACCGGCTCGCGTTGCACCAGCAGGCGCCGGCCGGCTCCCCGCGCTGGGATCACCCGTCCGTAGATGCGGCGGGCCTCGTCGGCGCACCAGTCGAACTGGTCGGCCGCGCCGGCGACCTCGCCCTCGGCCTGGGCCAGCGGCTTGCCCTGCTCGGCGGTCACCGACGCAGCGATGTCAACGAGATGGTCGCGGATGTAGGCGGCTGCGTCCCGCAGATGCCGGGAACGGGCCCACGGGTCGGTGTCGCGCCAGGACTGGAGGGCGCTGGCGGCGGCGTCCAGGGTTTCGGCTACCTCGGTGGGCGTGACGGTTGCGACGGAAGCGGCCGTCGAGCCGTCCGCCGGGTTGACCACGGCGAGCCGCGGGCCGCTACCGCCCCATTCACCGCCGAGGTACGACGAGTCCGGCGTGGCCGTCGCCCCGGCGTCCGCGTGCGAGTCGTTGTGTTCCGTCACCGGCCCCATTCTGCCCTGCGACCACGAAGTTGATCACGAATCGGACCCTGGAGGCCCGTTATCGCCATCAACTTGGTTCGGGACGGCTAGCCCTGGGGTGCCTCGTCGAGGGCTTGGGGTGCGTCGGGGTCAGTGATCCACTCGGTCCAAGACCCGTCGTAGACGGCTACGTCGTCGTGACCGGCGATGGCGTAGGCCAAGGCCGTTCCGCAGGCGCCCACCCCGCCGCGGCAGTAGGCGATGGTGGGCTCGGGGGCACACGCGCCGGCTGTAGCTAGGCGGCGGCGGGCCTCGCCGGGCTTCGCCCAGGTGCCGTCGGGTCCGGTGAACTCGATACCTGGAGCGACGATGCTGCCGGGGATGGCCCCACCGTCCTGCTGGCGGGCACCGGCCATGCGCCCGTCCACCAAGCGGGTCGAGGTGCCTACGGCCGCCCTCATCTGCTGGTGGGTGGTGTAGAGGTCCGGATTGAAGCGGGGCGTGAAGCGGGCCCGCGGATAGCTGGACACGGCGCTTGTGGTGGACCGGCCTTCGGCCTGCCATTTGTTGATCCCGCCGTCGAGCACGGCTACGCCGGCGTGGCCGTAGACCCTAAGCGCCCACCACACCCGGGCCGCCACTGTCACGTGCTGGTCGTCGTAGGTCACCACGAACGTGTCGTCTCCGATGCCGCGGGAGGCCATGGCGTCGGCGAAGCGGTCGGGGCCAGCCAGCATCCACAGGTCGGGCCGCTCAGGGTCGGCCAGGTCGGTGTCCCAGCGGGCGTGCACCGCGCCCGGTATGTGGGCCTTGGCGTACTCGTCGTCGCCGTTGCGCATATCGAAGGGCCGCAGGTACCAGCGGCAGTCCACGACCCTCACACCCGGGTCGTCCAGGTGGTCGGCCAGCCACTCCGTCGATACCAGCGGTCCGTCAGGCATGCCGTCCAGCTTCCCAGATCGGGACATCGCCGTCATCCCCTGTTGTCGCGGTGAGAGATCACGAGTTGACGACGGCGGGGCGGACCTGTTCGGCCAGCAGGCGTATTCCGGCGTCGCGGTCGGGTCCGAAGGTGTACCAGGCCAGGGGCAGGTCGAGGCCGGCGCCGGCGAACGGCTCCAGGCCCTCGATCACGTCGTCGGGAGTGCCCGCCACCCCGAACACGTCCACCAGGCTGTCGCTCAGGACCGCCGCGCCGGCCTGCTCGCCGCCCTCAGCGACCGCGGCCCGGACCGCGGCCACCGCGTCGGGGTCGGCGCCGGCCTCATCGACCACCACGCCCTCGACCCGGGCCAGGTAGTAGGCCAGCACCTCCTTGACGGCGTTGCGGGCCTCGCGCCGGTCCGGGGCGACGCTGGTGAGCACGTTGGCGCTCAACAGCAGATCGTCGACGTTGCGACCGGCTCGCGCCGCGCCGGCCGCGAGCCGCTGGCGGGCCCACCGGGTGTAGCCCACGCTGGTTATGGCGCCGAGCTGGACGCCGTCGGCGAACTCGCCCGAGACCTCCATCATCCGCCGGCTGACCGCGCCGACATCCACCGGAACGGGTACCGGCGGAAATCGGTCCAGGCGCAGGCCCGGTGCCACCGAGAACGTCGTCGGAACGAAGTCCAGCTCCTCGCCGGCGGTGAGACGGCGCACCGCCCGCACCGCCTCGACGGTGTTGGTGAGAGGGCGCCAGCCGGGCGGGTCCATGCCGAAGCGCCGGACCGTCCACTCGGCCGCGCCCAGCCCGAAGCGCAAGCGGCCCGCCCCGATGTCGGCCAGCGTGGCCGCTTCGAGCGCCAGCAGAACGGGGTTGCGGAACACCGGGTTGGCCACACCGATGCGCACGGTTACTCGCTGCGTCGAGTGCAGCGCGGCGGCCGCCACCGGCATCACCGAGTTGAACAGCCGGCTCTCGGGCAGCGACACCTCCTCGAAGCCGAGGCGGTCCGCCGCGGCCACCACGGCTAGCGTGTCGGCGACGGGATCCTCGTTAGACAGAGAAAGGCCTAGGCCTCGGAACCCGTTCATTTTCCTCGCGATCGTCACGCCGACAGGAGCTGCGAATGTGGATCTCCACGATTCCATACGACGAGGCTGAGGGCGAGTTGAGGGCTCACTATGACCGTCAGGCCCGAGCACTCGGCGAACCCACCGAGATGACCATGGCCGGGTCGCTTCACCCCGCGCTGGTGGCGGCCCGCCTGGACCTGTACGCCGCGACCGAGAAGTGTCCGTCGCGGCTGACGCCCCATCAGCGCAACCTGATCAGCTTCGTGACCTCGGCCATCAACGGCACGGTGCACTGCATGAGCCAGGTCACGATCAAGCTGCGCCAGACCGGGCTCGACGACGAGGCCATCGCCAAGCTGGCCGCCGACCCGGACTGCTTCGAGTCGCTGGGCCTGTCGCCGGCCGATGCGGCGATGGTGCGCTACGCCGTGAAGCTCACCCGCTCCCCCGCCTCGGTGACCGAGGCCGACGTCGAGGAGCTGCGAGCCGCGGGCTTCGACGACCTCGACATCATCGACGCCAACTCCCAGTGCGCTCACCTCAACTACGTGAACCGGGTGGCGATGGGGTTGGGGATCCACTCCGTCGTGGACCCTGACTTTCCTGCTTACTCGGCTATTCCCCAGTCCTAGAACAGGCACTCCCGGCCGGCGGGTCCTGTCGCCGGGCTCCGTCCGACCGACGGGGCTTCGCCCCATTGTCGGTCGCCCGGACCCGTCGCCACCCCCCGGCCTCGCCGGACGAAATCTCGGGTTGGTTTTGAGCGCTGTATGCGCACAAACGCACCGAGAAATCGGCGGACGAAATCTCGGGTTGGTATTGCGCGCTGGATGCGCAAAACGCCACCGAGAAATCGGCGGACGAGATCTCGGGTTGGTATTGCGCGCTGGATGCGCAAAACGCCACCGAGAAATCGGCGGACAGGGGGCGGGGTCTAGGCGGCGTCGAAGATCTTGGCGCTGGCTCGGATGTGGTCGGCCGCGGTGGCCTCATCGTTCATGGGCAGCATGAAGATGTCGAAGCAGTCGCGGAGTTCGCCGATCTGGGCTGAGACCTCGGCCGGGGTGCCGGCTACGCCGTAGCGGTCCACCAGGGCGTCGGGGAGCAGCTCGGCCGCCTTGTCCATGCGTCCGGCCAGCATCAGGCGGCGGACCTCGGCAGTGGTGGCGTCGTCCAGGCCGTCGGCCTCCCGCACCTCGGCGGGCGCGTCGACCGCCATGTAGGAGAAGTGGGGCAGCACCCGTCGCCGCTCGGTGTCGCTGTAGGCCAGATAAGCCGACCAGGCGATCTGAGCGGAACCTGAGCTCCTGATCCGTTGCGCGGCGGCTGGCAGCAGCGCTGGCGGCGCGGCCGACAGGATCACGCAGTCGGAGTGCTCGGCCGCGAGGCGCTGCACCCTGGGTCCGCGCCCGGCTACCGCGATGGGCATCGGCTCATCGGGGTGGAACCAGGGCAGGGACGCCTCCCCTACCGTCTCGCCGGCCAGTAGGCGCCGGTTCAGTTCGAAGGTCTCCCGCAGCGCGGTGAAGGGACGCTCGGGGTCCATCCCGAGGGGCTGGAGGACCCGGCTGCCGCCCACGCCCAGCCCGTGCATGACCCGACCCGGGGCCAGCTCGGCCAGGGTGGCGATGGCCGCCGCGGTGGCCACCGGGTGGCGGCTGAAGGGGTTGGTGATGGCGGGCGCCACGGTGAGGCTGGTGGCCTCTACGATGGCGGTCAGCGCGACGTACACGTCGCGTTCGGTGCCTTCGTCGGCCACGAAGCACATCTCGGCTCCCAGTGACTCGCCCAGGCGGGCCAGCTCGACCAGCCGCCGGACAGGCTGAGTCGGCTCGAACCAGACCCCCCACCGCACGCTCATGATGTCCGCTCCCCGGTCTGGCCACGCGCCGCTCCGATCATTGCGCTCGCACCCGTCTGACCCAGCGGGGGGCTCGGCTGTGGGGCATGGTCGGTCGGAGTGTGATCACGGCGTGCCCTCCCGTTCGGCTCGTCCCTGGTGCAGGGACTCGCGGCCCAACGGTATGTACTGGATCGCGGAGAGGTAGCTGTACACCAGCGAGGGCACTGCGCAGATCCAGCCCGCGACCCTGAAGCCTTCGGCCACCGCGATGTCGGAGGCGCCGGCCAGCAGCAGGGGGAAGCAGAAGTACAGGCCGAAGGTGGCGCACTTGCCCCACCAGGTGACGTCGATCGGCCTGGCGCCCAGCGACAGCAGCGCCAGCCCGACTACGGCGACGATCCCCTCGCGGGCCAGGGTGAGGATCACCAGCCACCAGGGCGCCGAGCCGTCGATGCCCGCCGCGAGCGCTCCGGCGAGCAGCACGGCCCGGTCGGTGACGGGGTCGAGCATCTTGCCGACCTTGCTGACGGAGTCGAAGCGGCGGGCCCACCAGCCGTCCACCCAGTCGGTGGCGCCGAGCGCTCCCCACAGCAGCGCCGCCCCCCAGCGGTCCCCGGAGCTGAACAGCAGCCACAGGAACCAGGGGATGCAGGCCAGGCGAGCCGCCGAGATCAGGTTGGGGACGGTGAGGATCCGGTCCTCGCCGGTGCTCGGGTCGGCCATGGCCCTTCAGCCTACGATCAGGGGATGCCCTCAATCTTCACCCGGATCATCGACGGCGAGATACCCGGCCGGTTCGTCTGGCGCGACGACACCTGCGTCGCGTTCATGGACGTGCGGCCCCTCAACCGGGGCCACGTGCTGGTGGTGCCCAGAGCGGAGGTCGACCACTGGGTGGACCTCGACGGCGACACTGTGGCCCATCTGATGGCGGTGGCCCACCGTGTGGCCGAGGCCCAGCAGGCCGGCGGGCTTGCCCCGGACCGGGTGGGCCTGATGATCGCCGGTTTTGAGGTGCCCCATGTGCACGTCCACGTCGTGCCCATCTCGACCATGGCCCATCTCGACTTCTCGAACGCCGACACCAGCCCCGACCCCGACGACCTGGACACGGTCGCCGCCTTGCTGCAGGAGCGCCTCAGCGGCTCCGGCTGACTGCCGTCAGGCTCAGTTGCTGAAGATGTCGAGCGGTTCGGCCGGTTCGATGAGGTGGGCGCCGTTGTTGCGGGCGCTGTTCACCTCGGTCGACACCGGGTGCATCCGGATCAGGCCCGGCGGCGCGGGTACCAGCAGGCTGGTGACGGCCTCGGCGTCGCTGATGGCGGGGTCCAGCCAGAGGTCCCAGGCGCCCGGCGCCAGCACCACCGGCATCCGGTCGTGCACCTTGGCCAGGGCCTCGTTGGCCTCGCAGGTGATGATGGTGCACGAGTGCAGCTCGAAGGGCTCGCCTTCGTCGGGGTTGTCCTTGTCGCTCCACTGCTCCCAAAGGCCCGCGAAGGCGAACGGCTCGCCGTCGGGACGGCTGATGAACATGGGCTGCTTGTGCTTGGAGCCCTCCAGGCGGCGCCATTCGTAGAAGCCGTCGGCCGGGATGATGCAGCGCCGGCGGGTGAGGGCCACCCTGAAGGCGTTCTTGGTGGCCACCGTCTCGGCCCGGGCGTTGATCATCCGGTTGCCGATCTTGGGGTCCTTGGCCCAGAAGGGCACCAGCCCCCAGTGCAGCGCGTCGAGGCTGCGGGCCCCGTCCCGCTCCCGCACGGCGTACACGGTCTGCGTTGGTGCCACGTTGTGGTTGGGCGCCAGGGTCAGGTCAGGCGGCGGGGCCGCAGCGCCGAAGTACTTGGCCAGCTCGTCTGGCGGGGAGGCCGCCACGTAACGCCCGCACATGGGACCGGAAGCTAGCTGTGCCGCGCCGGAGCGATCCGGTCGAGGGCTTCGATGGCCTCGGCTACGATGCGATCGATCAGCTCCGCGCAGGTGGGTAGGTCCTCCACCACTCCTACGCATTGGCCGGTGGGCAGGACGCCGGCATCGATGTCGCCGTCCACCATGGTGGCTCGGGTGAGCATGGGGGCGTTGGCCGCCATCGCCATCTGGCTCCAGGTCAGTCCCTGGCTGCGGCGCATGTCCATGCCCTCCCGCAGCATCGCCGCCATCGACATGCCGGTGATGCCCCGGAACCGCCAGGCGTTGGCCACGGCCCGCACCATCCGGGTGACCCGGGCAGACTCCAGCGACTCCACCAGGCGGGTGCGGATCACCCGCTGCGGCTTGCCGTCGATGCTGCTCGACACCACCGTGCCGGTGACCGGCGTGCCGAGGTAGACGGCCTTGACCGTGTCGGGCACCTTCGACTCGGCAGTGAGCAGGAAGCGGGTGCCCATAGCCACGCCGTCGGCGCCCCACGCGAGGGCCGCGGCCAGGCCTCGACCGTCGTGGAAGCCGCCCGCCGCGATCACGGGCACATCCACCGCGTCGAGCACCTGGGGTAGCAGCAGGGAAGTCGGAATCGAGCCGGTGTGGCCGCCGCCTTCCCCTCCCTGGCACAGGATGACGTCAGCACCCAGTTCGGCCATCTTCTCGGCGTGCCGGCGAGCACCGACGGTCGGCATGACCAGCACACCGCCGTCCCGCAGCCTCTGCACCACCGGAGCCGGAGGGGGACCGGCGAAGCTGGCCACCCGCACGCCCGCGCCCACCAGGCGGTCGGCCCGGTCGTCCAGGTCGGCGGCGTCGGGGCGCAGGTTCACACCGAAGGGCTGATCTGTGCGGGACCGGACCTCCGCGATGGCGGCGTCCATCTCGTCGAGGGTCATGGTGGCCGAGGCCAGGATCCCGAGTCCGCCCGCTTCAGCGGTGCCGGTCACCAGCGACGGGCCGGCCACCCATCCCATCCCGGTCTGCACGATCGGGTAGTCGACGCCGAACAACTCCGTGGCCCGGGTCCGGAGCCGCTGGTCGACACTCACGGCTGCACTCTACGGCCGCTCCCCTACTGCTCGGTCTGCTCACGGGGCCGTCCCCGGCGTGGTGCGGCCGGCCGCCTATCCTGCGGTTGCTTCCACATCGGCGCACACGAGAGGGGGTGACTGCGATGGCCCGAAGGCTCACTGAGTACAGCCACGGCGCTGGTTGAGCCTGCAAGATCGCCCCCGGCGATCTCGCGCACGTAGTGCGCGGCCTGACCCCTGACCCCCCGCCGGAGTTGATAGTCGGCCTGGCCACCGGCGACGACGCCGCCGTGTGGCGAATCGGCCGCGGGCGCGCCCTGGTGCTGACCGCCGACTTCATCACGCCGGTGGTGGACGACGCGCGCACCTGGGGCCGCATCGCGGCCACCAACGCAGTCTCCGACGTGTACGCCATGGGCGGCCGGCCGCTGGTGGCGCTGAACCTGGTGGCCTGGAACTCCGAGGAGCTGTCCAACGACCTGCTGGCCGAGGTGCTGGCCGGAGGCGAGGACGCCGCCCGGGCCGGCGGTTTCGTGGTGGGCGGCGGCCACACGGTCGACGATCCCGAGCCGAAGTACGGGATGGCGGTGGTGGGTGAGGTCAACCCGGGGCGCATGCTCACCAACGCCGGTCTGCGTCCGGGCAATGCGCTGGTCCTGACCAAGCCGCTGGGCACCGGGGTCATCTCGACCGCCATCAAGCGAGCCGAAGCCCGCCCTGAGGTGGTGGACCGCGCCGTCACGGAGATGACCCGATCCAACGACAAGGCGGCCGAGGCCGCCATGCGGCACGGGGCCACCGCGGCCACCGATGTGACCGGGTTCGGTCTGCTCGGCCACGGCCTGCGCATGGCCCAGGAGTCCGGCGTCGACCTGGAGATCTCCGTCGGCGATGTGCCGATCATCGAGGGTGCCCGTGAGCTGGCCGCGCTGGGCACGGTTCCCGGCGGGACCCAGCGCAACCTCGACTGGGTGACACCCCACCTGGACACCGGTGACGCCAGCGACGCGTCGGTGACTCTGCTGGCCGACGCTCAGACCTCAGGAGGGCTGCTGCTCGGCATGGTCAGCCACGACGCCGGCCTGGCTGCAGTAACCGAGCTGAGGATCTCCGGTCACGAGGCCGCCATCATCGGCGAGGCAACCGAAGGCTCCGGCCGGATCCGCCTCCTTCCTTGACCGGCGGCCTCAGTCGAGGTCGGGCGAGGTCAGTCGAGGAGGTCCGGCTGCTCGCGTGCTATCTCTGTGTACAGGGGCTGGAACGTGAACCACATGGCTAGGCCGGAGCCGACCATCGAGTAGGTGTGGCGAGCGACGTCGTCGGGTATGTCGATCGGGTCGCCGGCGGCCTCGGCCAGCAACTGGGACTGGCAGGCCCGGTCCATGGCTACGAAGGCGCCCGCAGCTGCGTCCACCGATGCGCCCACCGTCAGCAGACCGTGGTTCTGGAGGATGGCGGCCTTGCAGTCGCCCAGCGCGGCCGCGATGCGCTTGCCCTCGTCCAGTTCCATCACCACGCCGCTGTAGCCGTCGAAGATCACGTGGTCGTCGTAGAAGGCGCAGGCGTCCTGGGTCAGCGGCCGCAGCGGCCGTCCCAGAGCGGAGAACGACTTGCCGTGCATCGAGTGGCTATGGGCCGCAGCCACCACGTCGGGCCGGGCCGCGTGGATCTGGGAGTGGATGGCGAAGGCCGCGCCGTTCAGGAGCGCGCCCTCGCCGTCGACGATGTTGCCGTCAGAGTCCACCCGGATCAGGCTCGAGGTCGTGATATGGGAGAACGGCACGCCCCACGGGTTGACCCAGAACGTCTCGGGATCCTCGGGGTCGCGCACAGTGACATGGCCGGCCGCGCCCACTGCGCCGTCCTCGAACCCGAGCTTGGCGAAGATCCGGTAGGTGGCGGCCAGACGCTGCTTGCGGTACTGCCGCTCCTCCTCCACCGTGTCGAAGGTGGGCAGGTACCACTCCGGTTCCGAGCTCATGGCCAAATCGTAGTCCTAGGCGGTCAGCGGTTCCCCAGGGGTCGGGCCACGGTGCGAGTGGTGAAGACGCCAATGGCCGCGGCCAGCATCAGCGAGCTGCCGACTATGCCGAGCACGGTTGCTCCGGCGCTGTCGATGAGCAGTCCGCCCAGCAGCGGTCCCCCGGCCCGACCCGCGGCCATCAACGCCTGAGCATCCCCGACCCGCTCCTCGGGATAGCGCGAGCGGCTGGCCAGCACCTCGAACACGCCCGGTATGGCGGCCCAGAAGAAGAACCCCCACACCACTAGAGCAGTCAGGAACAACCATCCCCAGCCGGTGGTGGCCACCACGATCGCGCACACCGCGGTCGCCGCCATCCACGGGCTCGGGATCCTTCGGGTGGCCCTGATACGGGACGCGGGGATCGCCACCACCGCATTGAGGCTGAACCCGGCCGCGACGGCCGCGACGGACAGCCCCGGGTCGCCCGTTCCCAGCACCACTGCGTAGATGAAGACGGCTGATCCACCGAGGGTGAACATGCCCAGGCAGACCAGCAGCACCCGGGCTGCGGGGACCGCCCGGTGGCGCGCCCGGTCCCTGGGGAGTTCGCTTACGTCGCTTCGGTAGCCGAACGCGAGCGGCACCAGCGACACCGCGGCCAGTGCGGCGAACACCAGCCTTGGCCCACCCGCTTCGAGGAGCAGGGACACCAGCGGCGCGGCGACCACGCCCACCACCGGGCCGGCCACGGCAACGTCGCCCATGCGGCGGTCGTCGCCGAAGGCCTGCACCCAGCCGTACCAAGCCAGCAGGCCCAGCGCCACGCCGCTGACGAGGCGCAGCGGCACCAGCAACGCGAAGGCGGGCAGAGCTGCCGAAACGAGGTTGGCGGCCGCCGCGGCCAGCAGTGAGACCACGAAGACCCGCTCGCGCGGCTGCAGCCAACGTCCGGCACCCCAAGTGGCGATCACGAAGCCGCCGAGCTGGAACACGCCGATCATCGACGCCGTGCCGAGGCTGACGCCGTAGTGGTCGGCAATCTCGGGCATCAGGAACGGCGTAGACACGAAGGCCAGCACGCTGAAGCCGACCGCGAGCAGGATCCCGACCTTGACGGTCGGCCGCAGCAAGTAGACGAGGCGTACCGGACTCTGCACCAATCGAAACTACCGGCGCAGGTTCAGACCACCTGTGTGGCACGGGGTGACATCGGCCACATCGCGCCCGGCGTGATGCCGTCGCCCGCTGACCCGTTGGTGCGAGACTGGCGCGATGTCTCAACGGCTGTGCGAGGGGCGGGTGGCGCTGGTCACCGGCGCCAGCAAGGGCGGCACCGGCACTGCCATCGCGCTGCGCCTGGCTGCCGAGGGAGCCCGGGTGGCTATCACGGCTCGCAGCGTCGACGGCTTGGAGGCCACCCAGGCCCGCATCCGTGAGCTGAGTGGCGAGTGCTTGGTCCTGCCCGCGGACTTGAGCGATCCTCTCGGGGCTCGGACAGAGCTGGTGGCACGCACGGAGGCTGAGTTCGGCCCGGTCGACATCCTGGTCAACAATGCAGCGGCCGGCGGCTACGGAGCGTTCGAGTCGGTCGGGCCCGAGCGCCTGGAGCGGGCCCTCCAGGTGAACCTCTGGGCGCCGTGGGAGCTGATGGCGGAGGTTGTCGGCGGGATGCGCGAGCGGGGCCGCGGGGCGATCGTGAACATCACGACGTTCTCGGCCGAGCTTCCGCCGGGTCCGCCGTTCCCGACCAACAAGCCGTCGAAGGCCGGGGCCATGTACGGGGCCAGCAAAGCCGCCCTGAACCGGCTCACAGTCTCGGTGGCCAGCGAGTGCGAGGGCCAGGGCATCGCGGTGAACGCTCTGTCGCCCCAGGGTGCCATAGCCACCCCGGCGCTGGTGGCCGCCGGATGGGTGGAGGGCGTGATGTTCGAGCCGCTGGAGACGATGGCCGAGGCGACGCTGGCCCTCTGCACGGCCGACCCTGCGGTGCTGACCGGCCGGATCGCCTTCAGCCTGCAGCTGCTGGTGGAATTGCAGCGCCCGGTCCTCGACTTGCAGGGAGAGGAACTGCTCGAGGGCTGGCAGCCCGAGGATCTTCCCGGCATCATCGCCCGCCAGGAGGAGAGCCTCGCCGGCCGGGGCTGGCCCGGCGCCTACCGCTTCGGCCGGAGCCACAGCCCTAGGCCATGATGAGGGCTGACGAGCCTCGCCGGAGGGAGCGCACATGTTTGATCTGAGCGGACGCACCGCCCTGGTGACCGGCGCAGGCCAGAACATCGGTGCCGGCATCGCCCGCGGCCTGGCCGCCCAGGGTGCCCAGGTCGTCGTCAACGACTACTTCGCCGACCGGGCCCAGGCGACGACCGACGAGATCACGGCGGGCGGCGGGAGCGCGGTTCCCAGTGTCTTCGACGTGACCGACCTCGATGCCGTGATGGCCGCGGTAGCCGGGATCGGGGTGGTCGACATCCTGGTCAACAACGCTGGTCTGGCCGGACCGACCGACATGAAGGCCGAGCAGTTCCGCGGCATGGATCCGGCCGACTGGCAGGCTTCGGTCGATGTGAACCTCTACGGGGTCATGAACTGCTGCCACGCGGTGGTGGACGGGATGTGCGAACGGGGCTGGGGCCGCATCATCACCGTCTCGTCCGCCGCGGGCACCCACGGCGTGAACATCGGCGTGGCTCCCTATAGCGCAGGCAAGGGCGGTGGTCTGGCCTTCACCCGCTCGCTGGCCCTGGAAGTGGCCCGCTCCGGCGTGACGGCCAACACCTTGGCTCTGGGCCTCTTCGAACGCAAGAACCGAGAGATAACCGACCACTTCGCCAGAGCGGTGCCGGTAGGCCGTACCGGCCGGCCCGAAGACGTGGCCGCCGCCTGCGTATGGCTCGCCTCCGACGAGGCCGAGTGGGTCACCGCCCAGACCATCGGCATCAACGGCGGCTCGCTGACGAGCTGACCGCGGGAAGGGAGACGCTATGAGACTCGAGGGCAAGGTGGCGCTGATCACCGGCACGGCCAGCGGGATCGGTCGGGCTACTGCGCTGCGCTTCGCGTCCGAGGGCGCCCGGGTGGTGGCAGCCGACATCGTGGAAGCCAACGACGAGACGGTTGAGATGATTCGGGCGGCCGGCGGCGAGGCCACCGCGGTCCATGCCGATGTGTCAGACGACGCCGAGGTCGCGCTGGCGGTGAAGGCCGCGGAGGCCACCTACGGGCAACTGGACATCGCCTTCAACAACGCCGGGATCATGCTGGCCGACGACGCCGACGCCATCGCCACCACGGAGCAGACCATCGACAAGACCTTGGCGGTGAACCTGAAGGGTGTCCTGTACGGCTGCCGGCACCAGATCCCGGCCATGCGCCGGGCCGGCGGCGGCTCGATCATCAACACGGCGTCGTTCGTGGCGTCGGTGGGCGCGGCCACCCCCCAAATCGCCTACACCGCCTCGAAGGGGGCGGTGCTGTCGCTGACCCGCGAACTGGCGGTTATCCACGCCCGGGAGAACATCAGGGTCAACGCCCTGTCCCCGGGGCCGCTGCGCACCGAACTGCTCATGTCGTACCTCGACACCGAGGAGAAGCGCCAGCGCCGTCTGGTTCACGTGCCCATGGGCCGCTTCGGCGAGGCCACCGAGATGGCTTCGGCTGCCCTGTTCCTGGCCTCCGACGACTCGTCCTACATGACCGGCGCCAACCTGCTGGTCGACGGAGGCCTAACCGCCGCCTACGTCACCCCGGAGTAACGACTCGCCGGAAATCTCGGGGTGGTTATACGCACTGAGTCCACAAAATCACACCGAGAAATCTCGGGACCGGGTCGCCCGGAAATCTCGGGATGGTTGTGCGCGCTGAGTCCACAGAATCACACCGAGAAATCTCGGGGCCGGTTGCGGCGGCGTTAGCGGGGCTCGCGGGGTAGGCCGAGTATGCGCTCTCCGATGATGTTGCGCATGATGGCCGACGTGCCGCCCTGGATGGTGTAGGCGGGGGCGTAGCAGATAGCGGTGGGCAGAGCGTCGCCCACGGTGGCGGCCGGGCCCAGCACCCGGGCCGCGAACTCGGCCACCCGCTGCTCGTGCTCGGTGCAGAACGCCTTGGTGCCCGCGCTGTAGTCGGCGGAGCCCTCACCCAGCGCGCCCCGGTACACCATGAGCCGTCCGAGCCGGTAGCCGGTCTCGATGGCTGCGATCTCCTGGCGTGTCTGAGGATCGGAGAGGTCAGCGTGCTCTAGGGCGAGGTCGTACAGCGGCCGGTTGGACACCAGACGGTCGATGCCGCCCCGCTCGTAGCCGAGCTGAATCATCGTCTGCTTGAAGGCCCCGCCCTCGGTGCCGACCAGATTGTCGGCCGGAACTCGCACGTCGGTGAAGAAGATCTCGCAGAAGTGCGAGTTGCCGACCATGTCTCGCACCGGCCGCACCTCAATGCCGTCGAGGCCCATCGGCACGATCAGCTCGCTGAGACCCCGGTGGGGAGGACCCTCGCTGCTGGTACGGCAGATCGCGTAGCAGTACTCGGCGCTGGCCGCCCCGCTGGTCCAGATCTTCTGGCCGTTCACGACATAGCAGTCGCCGTCGCGCACCGCCGACGTCTTGAGCGCAGCCAGGTCGGATCCGGCGTCGGGCTCGCTCATCCCGATGCACCAGGACGCCTCCCCCGACAGCATCCCCGGCAGGTACTCGGCCTTCTGAGCATCGTTGCCGTAGGTGTAGATGGACGGGCCCATCTGCCGGTCGGCGAACCAGCTGGCCGCGATGGGCGCCCCTGCCGTTATCATCTCCTCGGCCATGATGATGCGCTCGATGCCGGGGCGGCCTCCCCCGCCGAACTCGGCTGGCCATGTCATCCCGATGAAGCCCTCGGCCGCCAGCACCTTGGAGAACTCCTTGGAGTGGCCGTTGATCCACGAGTCGCTCCACCGGCCGTAGCCGGCTACGCCCTGCTCGGCCACAGCCCGGGCCCGGACCCGCAGCGCTTCCCACTCGGGGCGCATCGAGAAGTCGAGGCTCACGACAGCCTGTATATCCGGGAAGCGGTGCCCGAGAACAGATCCTCCTGCTCGGCATCGCTGTAGCCGGCCGCCATGATCTGCAGAGCGTTCCACAGCACCGGGTACGGCAGCGTCTGGCGGTCGACGGGGAAGTTGGACTCGAACATGCACCGGTCCGGCTCGAACGTGTCGATGCAGAACCGCACGTCGTCGCCCCAGTGAGCGGCCACCTCCTCCGATCCCGGCGGCGCATCGAGGGTCGCCCAGCCCATGCCGTGGTACATGTCCATGCCGATTCCGCCCACCTTGAGCGCCACGTTGGGGCAGGCTGCCACCAGCCGCATGGACGCCTGCCAATCGGCCCGCTCCCGGTCGCGGCCGTAGGGTCCCACCCCCAGCGGCCCGCCCAGATGGTCGAGCACGATGGTCAACTCGGGCACCGCCCGGGCCAGTCGGGCCAGATCCGGGAGCTGCGGGTGGAACATCCAGGCGTCGAGGCTGAAGCCCATCACCGCCAGCCGGTGGGCCCCGGCCCGGAACTGATCGGTGTCCATCATGTGCTCGAACGGGTTGCAGTGGCTGTTGTGGATCTCGTCGCTGGCATCCCAGGCGGTGGCGTGGCGGATCCCCCGGAACCGGCCCCCGCCGGCCGCTTCGTGGGCGGCCAGTACCTCCTCGACAGAGTCGCCCAGCATCAGATCGGCGTGGCTGACAATGCCTGCGATGGTCGGACCGCCAGCGGCGTCGAGAGAGTCGGCCTCGCCGGCCACGAACCCGGTCTCCCCCACCGGCTTCATGTGCTCGGCGCAGTCGGTGTCGTAGTGAGACATGCACTCCGCGAACACGGTCCTGACCACGTTGTGGCTGCCGGTCAGATCCTCCAGCAGTTGAGCCGCGAGGTAGGTGCCGATCCGCCAGTCCCACAAGTGATGGTGGGCATCGACGATCACACGCTCAGGATCGACCGCCTCCTCATGGCGCAATGCCAGCCATTCGAACCGGTTCAGATCCATCCAGCCATCCCACCAGGCGAGAACAGACGCTTCAACTACCCGGTCCACTCCACTGGACACGGGGCAATTGCTTCTCCTTGTCCACGAACGGCAGGGTGTCGACGGTGGCCTCATGGAGGCTGCCGTCGTGGCCGTGCAGGAAGACCGTCTTGCCGCACCAGGCGTCGCCCGGCAGGGGCTCATCGAAGCGCACGTAGCCGATGCCGGCGTCGAGCGTGGGCGACCACGATCCGGCGGTCATGTGGCCCACCGGACCGCCATCGCAGTGGACGTGCATACCGGCTTCCGGCGTGGCGGTGGCGCAGACCAGGCCGAACAGCAGCTGGCTGCGGTCGGCGGTCTCCAGAGCGTCCCGGCCGATGAAGTCGTCCTTGTCGAGCTTGACGAACTGCCCGAGACCGGCGGCATAGGGCGTCAACCCGGGCTCGATGTCGCTTCCGTTGTCGAGGATCCCCGACTCGATGCGCCGGATGCCCATCGACGACGACGAGCTGAACTCCATGCCGAACGGCTTCCCGCAGGCGAGCAGGTCGTCCCAGAGGGCGTCGTGGTCGGTGGACTCCGGGCCGCTGTTGCAGTAGATCTCGATCCCCGCCTCGCCGGTCCACCCGGTGCGGGACACCCACAGACGCTGGCCGCACACGTCGAAGAAGCCGGCGTGGAAGTACTTGAAGTCCTCCGACAGCCCGCCGCCTATGGCTGCGTCGAGCACATGGAGCGACTTCGGCCCCTGGATCTGCAGCACGCGCGAGTGCGGGTCGCGCACCTCGACGTCGAGGCCGATGGCGTGAGCCTCGAGCCAGCTCTCGAACTCGCCGTTGGCCTTGACGTACATGTACCGGTCCTCGGCCAGGCGCATGACCACGCCGTCCATCAAGATGGTGCCGTCATCGTGGCAGGCCAGGCCGTAACGGCCCCGCCCAACCGGAAGGGTCTCGGTCCGGCAGGTGAGCACCCGCTCGAGCAGCCGGCCGGCATCGGGTCCGACGATCTCGACCGGCTTCTCCGGGACGTCGTACAGCATCACGCCGCGGCGCAGCTTCCAGTAGTTGGGGATGGGGTCCTCGTCGCGGGAGGTCTTGAGGGGATAGAGGCGGTTGCAGTACATGCCGAAGATCGTCTGATCAGTCACGTACCGGTCGGCGAACGGGGACTGCTCGATGCGGAACGCGCTCAACTGGATGGTGCCGAACGACTCGACGTAGTAGTGCCTGTCCCCGGTCATCGATACCTCGAGCGCTTGATGGGCCGGCTCAGGGTAGCCACGCAACCCGTGTGCAACGATTGTGTGCATGGTCGACACCGCACCCCCTGACGAGGCCGAGATTCTCGGCACTGCCGTCACTGCTTCGGGCCTGGCCGCGGAGGCCCCGGTGAGGATCCCGGTCGAGCGCTACATCTCGGCCGAGTTCGCCGAACTGGAGCACTCCAGGCTGTGGCCCAGGGTGTGGCATGTGGCCTGCACCGTCGATCACGTCGCCAACCCCGGCGACTGGTTCGAGCACCGCCTCGGCCGGTACTCGGTGCTGCTGGTGCGGGGCGACGACGGGGTGCTGCGCGGCTTCCAGAACGTCTGCCGCCACCGGGGCAACACCATCTGTGCGGGCTCGGGGTCCGGCGCGACCGAACTGCGCTGCCCCTATCACCGCTGGGCGTGGGACCTGGCCGGACGGCTGCGAGAGGTTCCGTCGCGGCGGGGCTTCGGGCCGCTGCGCAACGACGAGCTGGGGCTGGTGCCGGTGCGGGTGGACACCTGGACCCGTCTGGTGTTCGTGAACCTGGACCTCGATGCCGAGCCGCTGGACGACTGGCTGGAGGGCGTCCCCGACGACATCGCCTGGGCCAACCTGGACGAGTTCCGGTGCGACTACTCCACCGTCACCCCGGTCAACAGCAACTGGAAGGTGGTCAACGACGGCTTCTCGGAGACCTACCACGTGCAAGGCCTGCACCGGGAGATGCTGGCCAGCATCGACGACGTCAACGCCCCCCAGCGCATCTGGAACCGCCACAGCGCCTCATACCAGCGCTACGGCGTGCCCAGCCCCCGCCTGGGCCGCAACGTCGACGACCAGGCGGTGTGGGACTCCTTCGTGATCACCCAGGGCGGGCGCATGGGGCCGCAGTACCGGGAGCCCTGCGACCTTCCCGACGTGCCGGCCGGACAGACCCTGCAGGACGTGATCGCCCAGAAGATCCGCGACCATCAAGCCACCCTCGGGGTGGACCTGTCGGCCTACGACACCCACCAGATCACGAGCCTCAGCCAGTACAACCTGTTCCCCAACGCGACCGTGCTGGTGAGCGCCGACCTGTTCACCGTGATGACCGCCCGACCCGGTCCTACCCCCGACGAGGGCGAGCTGGCCGTCATCAACCTCCGCCGGATGCCGTCGGCCGACGCTCCGGCCCCGCCGCCGGTGCATGTCACCGTGCCCATGGACAAGTCCGACTTCGGGTTCGTGCTCAACCAGGACCTGAGCGTGATCCGCACCATGCAGAACGGCCTGCACCAACCCGGCTGCACCCACGTCCTGCTGTCGGGCGAGGAGTGCCGGATCGTCAACATGAACCGCCACCTGGAGCAGTACCTCGGCCTCGAGCCCGGCGGCTGGAAGCCCGGCTCGTAGCGGCGATCCCGTGCGGATCTCCTACCGGATAGCGAGGCGGAGCGTGAGCTCGTAGACCGGGTCGCCCAGCCACTTGCGGACGAACAGGGCCGGTCGCCCCAGCATTCCCTTGACGTACCGGCGGCGCGGCTTGTCGGCGGTTGCCGCCTCCAGGAACACCTTGGCCAGCACCTCGGCCTTGGTGCCGCGGTCCGCGACTCGCCCGCTGTCCCTCATCCTGAGGAGCGGTGCTATCTGAGCCTTGTAGGCGCCGTGGCCGTACTTGCGAAGCTGGTCGGCGGCCACGTCACCGAAGTCGGTCCTGATCAGGCCCGGCTCGACGAGCACGACTTGGATGTTGAACGGCGCGGTCTCGAGGCGCAGGCAGTCCGACCAGCCCTCCAGGGCGTGCTTGGTGGCGTGGTACCACGACCCGAAGGGCGAGTAGACCTTGCCCCCAACCGAGGAGACGTTCACGATCCGGCCCGAGCCCTGAGCCCTCATGTGGGGCAGCACGAGCTGGGTGAGGTGGGCCACGCCGAAGAGGTTCACCTCGAACTGGTATCTGGCGTCGTCGAGCGGGATCTCCTCGACCGGTCCGTACAGGCCGAAGCCAGCGTTGTTGATCAGTACGTCGATGCGCCCCTCGGCCTCGACGATCCGGTTCACGACCCGCTCGTTGTCGTCGCCCCTGCTCACGTCCAACTCGACCGGGGTGACGCCGTGGTCGGCCAGATCCGCCATGCGGTCCATCCGCCGGGCGGCGGCGTAGACGCGGTGACCCTCGCTGGCAAACAGGATGGCGGCCTCGCGGCCCATGCCCGCCGACGCTCCGGTTATCAGCACAACCTTGCTCATTGCCTCAGCTCCTGACTGACGAGGCTCGCAGCCTCTACCCTGCCGGGCACTCTATGGAGACCGATGACGCCGCCATCCACAACGACGATTTCCGGCTGGCCAACGGTCTGGGCGGCGCGGCGCTGACGATCCCGTCGGCCAACCCCAGGAACTTCCATCAGGCGATCTCCGACACCGGCGCCATGCCGGGCCTGGACTTGCGGGCCAAGCTGTTCCTACCGGAGGGACCGGGGCCGCACCCGGTGGTGATCATCGCTCCGGGCAGCCTCGGGCTTCAGTTGCATCACATGGAGATCGCAGCCGCAATCACCGACGGCGGTGTCGCGGCCTGCGCCGTCGATCCGTTCAGCACCCGCAGCGTCGTTAGCACTGTCGTGCGACAGGTTCAGTTCTCCTTCGCGGCCAGTGCCTGGGATGTCCTGGCCGCGGCCGAGGTCCTCGCGGCCCGCTCCGACATCGACCCGGCCCGGATCGGCGCCCAGGGCCACAGCCGGGGCGGCTCGGCGGTGCTCAACGCGGCGTCGGTGCACCTCGCGGCGGCGGCAGGCGCTCCCAAGCTGGTCGGGGTGTACGCCGCCTACCCATGGTCGGGGCAGCAGTTCCTCGACCCCGACGTGGGCACCACCCGGGTACGGGCCATCATCGGCGACCGCGACGACTGGTGCCCGCCGGTGCAGGTCCAGGCCCACATCCAGGCCATGCGAGCCTCCGGCGGCGACGCAACCGTGCGGATCGTGCCCGGCGCCAACCACAGCTTCGACCGCACGAGCCCCCTGGAGTACATACCCGAGGCCTCGGTGACGCCCGGGGCGCCCACCCTCTACATCGCCGACGACGGTGCTTTCATCCTCCCCACGTCTGACGAGCCCGATCCAGAGCTGGTCGACCGTGACGGATTCCTCTACGCCATCGAGGCCGGCTTCGGAGTGCGCGGCGCCCACATTTCCGGCAACCCCGACCTCGTGCCGGTCTTCTACGAGGACATGATGACGTTCTGGTCCGACGTCATGTTGCCGGACGGATAGACCCGAGATTTCAGATTTACTCATTATTTAGACTTAGTCCAGAATAGCTGCTATAGTGGCTCCATGATCCAGGACGCCCGGCAGCTGCTGCGAGACAACCGGATCCAGGTGACCGCCCAGCGACTGGCCGTGCTGACGGCAGTGTCGGCCCGCCCCCACGCCACCGCCGACGACATAGTCGGCGATGTGCGGGCCAGCATCGGCGCGGTGTCGCGCCAAGCGGTGTTCGACGCGCTGGGCGTGCTGTCCGAGAAGGGCCTGATCCGGCGCATCCAGCCGGCCCGGTCACCGGCCCGCTACGAGGACCGGGTCGACGACAACCACCACCACCTGGTATGCCGCGAATGCGGCCGCATGGTGGACGTCGACTGCGCGGCCGGCTACCGGCCGTGCCTGGAGGTCGACGACGACTTCGGCTTCGACATCGACGAGGCCGAGGTCATCTACTGGGGCTACTGCCCCACCTGCCAGAAAGCGCCCGTCGCCGCCGGTCAGGAACCCTGAGAGATCGACACCATCAACCCCCCAAACAGCCAAGGAGCATCGATGACCACCCAAGACACCAGTCCCACTACCGAAGCCGCGCCCGCCGGAGGATGCCCCGTGCTGCACGAGGCGCCCGCGGCGGCCATGGGCTCGCTGGCCAACCAGCGCTGGTGGCCCGAGCAGTTGAACCTGCGTCCCCTGAACAAGAACTCCGCCCAGATCGACCCCATGGGCGGCGGCTTCGACTACGCGGCCGAGTTCAACAGCCTCGACCTCGACGCAGTGAAGGCCGACATCGCCGACGTGCTGACCACGTCGCAGGACTGGTGGCCGGCCGACTACGGCCACTACGGGCCACTGATCATCCGCATGACGTGGCACAGCGCCGGCACCTACCGCATCCACGACGGTCGGGGCGGCGGCGGCTCGGGCACACACCGCTTCGCGCCGCTCAACAGCTGGCCCGACAACGCCAACCTCGACAAGGCCCGCCGGCTGCTGTGGCCGGTCAAGCAGAAGTACGGCCGCAAGATCTCCTGGGCCGACCTGATGATCCTCGCCGGCAACGTGGCGCTGGAGTCGATGGGCTTCAAGACGTTCGGCTTCGGCGGCGGCCGGGTGGACGTGTGGGAGCCCGAGGAGGACATCTACTGGGGTCCCGAGACCGGCTGGCTCGACGACGAGCGCTACAGCGGCGACCGGGAGCTCGCCGACCCGCTCGGCGCGGTCCAGATGGGCCTCATCTACGTGAACCCCGAGGGCCCCAACGGCACTCCCGACCCGCTGGCCGCGGCCCGCGACATCCGGGAGACGTTCGCCCGCATGGCCATGGACGACACCGAGACGGTGGCGCTGATCGCCGGGGGCCACACGTTCGGCAAGACCCACGGCGCGGCGGACGGCGACCAGTACGTCGGCCCTGAGCCCGAGGGCGCCAGCCTGGAGGAGCAGGGCTTGGGCTGGACGAGCACCTTCGGAACAGGTGTCGGCGGCGACGCCATCACTAGCGGCCTCGAGGGCGCCTGGACCCCCACCCCGGTGGCCTGGGACAACTCCTTCTTCGAGACCCTGTTCGCCTACGACTGGGAGCTGACCAAGAGCCCGGCCGGCGCTTGGCAGTGGGTTCCGGTCGACGGCGGCGGGGCCGGCACGGTGCCCGACGCCCACGACCCGTCGAAGAGCCACACCCCGGTCATGCTGACGACCGACCTGTCCCTGCGCATGGACCCGGACTACGAACCGATCTCGCGGCGCTTCCTGGAGAACCCCGACGAGTTCGCCGACGCCTTCGCGAGGGCGTGGTTCAAGCTCGTGCATCGCGACATGGGTCCGGTGGCCCGGTATCTGGGTCCGGAGGTCCCTGACGAGGAGCTGATCTGGCAGGACCCCGTCCCCGCGGTCGACCACGAGCTGGTGGACGACGCTGACGTGGCCGCGCTCAAGGCTCGGATCTTGGACTCCGGGCTCTCGGTGGAGCAGCTGGTGTCGGCCGCCTGGGCGTCGGCGTCGACGTTCCGCGACAGCGACATGCGCGGCGGAGCCAACGGCGCCCGTGTCCGGCTGGCCCCCCAGATCGATTGGGAGGCCAACGATCCGGCGTCTCTGGCCGAGGTTCTGGACGCGCTGGAGGGCATGCAGGCCGACTTCAACCGCTCTGCCGACGGCGGCAAGCGAGTCTCTCTGGCCGATCTGATCGTGCTCGGCGGCGGCGCAGCCGTCGAAGAGGCCGCTCGGCGTGCCGGGGTCGAGGTCACGGTCCCCTTCTCGCCGGGGCGCACCGACGCCTCGCGGGAGCAGACCGACGTCGACTCGTTCGCGGTGCTGGAGCCGACCGCCGACGGGTTCCGCAACTACTGGCGGACCGGCGACAAGCGCCGTCCCGAGACGGTGCTGGTCGACAAGGCCAGCCTGCTGTCGCTGACCGCTCCGGAGATGACGGTGCTGGTCGGCGGCATGCGGGCGCTGGGAGCAAACTCGGCGGGATCGTCGCTCGGCGTGCTCACCGGCCGGGCCGGGTCGCTGACCAACGACTTCTTCGTGAACCTGCTCGACATGGGCACCGAGTGGCGGGTGTCGGAGACCGAGCACGTCTACGAGGGCCGCGACCGCGAAACCGGCGAGCTCCGCTGGACGGCCACCGCCGTCGACCTGGTGTTCGGCTCGAACTCGCAGCTGCGGGCCATCGCCGAGGTCTACGGATCCGACGACGCCCAGGAGAAGTTCGTGCACGACTTCGCGGCGGCCTGGCACAAGGTCATGAACCTGGACCGCTTCGACCTCGCCTGAGCCCCCAACCCGTTCTGTGAGCAGATATGCCGACTGAAGCGGCTTAGTTGCGCACAGACGCCGCCGACGAGTTCTGTGAGCAGATATGCCGCCTGAAGCGGCTTGATTGCGCACAGAACGCCCGCACGCTGCGAAGATACAGCGATGCAGGACGGCAAGATCGCGCTGGTGACCGGAGCCGGCTCCGGCGTGGGCCGGGCGGCCGCGGTTGCCCTGGCCGGCGACGGCTGGCTTGTCGTGGCGGTGGGCAGGCGGGCCGACCCGCTGGCCCAGACCGTCGCCGAGTGCAAGCGTGAGGGCGGCTCGGGCTCGGCCGTGACGGCCGACGTGAGTGACCCGGCCTCGGTCGAGTCCCTGTTCGAGAGGGTGCGCGCCGATCACGGCCGCCTCGACCTGCTGTTCAACAATGCGGGCACGGCCGCCCCGCCGGTGCCGGTCGACGAGCTCGACGTCGAGCATTGGCAGCGGGTGGTGGACGTGAACCTCACCGGCTCGTTCCTGTGCGCCCGGCAGGCTTTCGGCCTGATGAGGGCCCAGGACCCGTCCGGCGGGCGGATCATCAACAACGGGTCGGTGTCAGCCCACGTGCCCCGACTCCACAGCGCCCCGTACACGGCCACCAAGCACGCCATCACTGGGCTGACCAAGTCGCTGTCGCTCGACGGCCGGCCCTTCGGCATCACCTGCGGCCAGATCGACATCGGCAACGCCTCGACCCCGCTCACCGCCCGCATGCCCGAGGGAGTGCTCCAGGCCGACGGCAGCATCCGCCCCGAGCCGACCATGGACGCGGCCGACGTCGGCCGGGCGGTGGCCTACATGGCCAGTCTTCCCCCGGACGCCAACGTGCTGACCATGACGGTGATGGCCAACGGCATGCCGTTCATCGGCCGGGGCTGACGTTGCTGATCGCCCGGGGCTGACGCGATGCGGGTCCTTATCACCGGCGGTGCGGGCATGCTCGGCCGCAAGCTGACCGGGCGCCTGCTGGAGCGAGGCCGTCTGCGGGGCGACGTCATCGACGCGATCCACCTCGTCGACCTGGTCGAGGCACCGATCGAGTCCGAGCTTTGCGCCGCCCATGTCGCCGACCTGTCCCGCCCGGGCGAGGCCGAGTCGCTCATCTCGCTGGGCCCCAATGTCGTGTTCCATCTCGCCGCGGTGGTCTCCGCCGAGGCCGAGGCCGACTTCGACAAGGGCATGGCGGTGAATCTCGACGGCACCCGCCGGCTGTTCGACGCCATCCGTCTCTCCCCCATCACGCCCCGGGTGGTCTACGCCTCGTCGATCGCGGTGTTCGGCGCGCCGTTCCCCGATCCCATTCCCGACGACTTCCATCCAACCCCGCTCACCTCCTACGGCACCCAGAAGCTGATCGGCGAGGCGCTGCTGGCCGACTACTCCCGCCGAGGGTTCTTCGACGGCATCGGGATCCGGCTCCCGACCGTCAGCGTCCGTCCCGGCGCCCCCAACGCGGCCGCCTCGAGCTTCTTCTCGGGCATCATCCGCGAGCCCCTCAACGGCGTCGAAGCCAAGTTGCCGGTGAGCCGCGACGTGCGCCATCCCCACGCCAGCCCCCGCGCCGCGGTCGGGTTCCTGGTCCATGCCGCCGAGCTGGACACGGCACGGCTCGAAGGCCGCCGAAACCTCACCATGCCGGGCGTATCGGTCACGGTCGGCGAGCAGATCGAGGCCCTCGGCCGGGTGGCCGGCCCAGACGCGATGGCGCTGATCACCGAGGCACCCGACCCTGCGGTGGCCAAGATCGTCGCCGGTTGGCCCTCCCGCTTCGACACCGCCCGCACCGCCGCCCTTGGTTTCGCGGCCGACGCCACCTACGACGACATCATCCGCGCCTACATCGAGGACGACTTGCGCTGACGAGGTGCGAGACGTGCTGCTATTGGGGGCTTACTGCCAGGATGACTTGCGCCGACGAGGTGTGAGGCCGAGGGGGCTGTCGTCACCCCTGAGCCCTGGCAGGGTCCGCTTCGACGATCGCGGTGACGGTCTTGCGACCGAGCCCGGACGCCTCGGCGATCTGCCGCAACGAGGCGCCAGCCCGGTGGGCGACCCGGATCATGTCGTCGCGGATGGCGATCTCCTTGCCAGCCCGCTCGGCAGTCAGCCCGACCACGGCGAGAGCGGCATTGACCTCGTAGTCGAGGCCGGACCGGTACTTCTCCATACGCGCGATCACGGCGGACACGTCCGCTTCGGTATAGCTCATAGATCCTCCCTTAAGCCGGCGGCCAGCTTGTCTCGGATGCTCAGGAGGGTCGCGAGGCGCGGCGTCGGTTCGCCGAACGTCTCGTCGACATTGAGATGCGCGACGACCATCCCCATCAGCTCCAACGCTTCAATCCGCTCCAGCTCAAGACGTACCATTGGCCCATAGTGTACCACTAGTGGCCCATGTTGGACCATCATCAACCCGAGAGGTCAGCTGCGGGGCCGCTGGTGGTCGGGGTCGTAGATGGCTTGGCGGTGGCGGATTGCCGGGCAGGGGGTGCCGTAGATGTCGATGGTGAAGCCGTTGTCGGCGGCCGCGAACTGTCCCTCGACGTAGCCGAGGCAGACCCGGGTGCCGGTCCGAAAGCCGGTGCCGGCCGAGGTGACGTAGCCGGCGGGCCGGCCGTCGATCCGGATGGTGGCCGACGGGTGCGGATCGCCGGGCTCGCCCGGGAGCGGGCCGAGATCAACGGTCCAGATCCCGTAGCTCCACTCAGGTGGCCGCTGGCTGGCCTCAAGGGCGGCGGCGCGGCCGATGAACTCGCCCTTGTCGAGATGGACGAAGCGGTCGAGACCGGCGTCGTAGGGCGTGTACTCCACCCCGAACTCGGTCTGCCAGCCGTGGTAGCCCTTCTCGATGCGCATCGAGTCGAGGGCGTACGACCCGAAGTCGCTCACCCCCAGGTCCTCGCCTGCCTCCCACAAGGCCTCATAGAGAGCGGCCAGATCGGCGTCGTCCACATGCATCTCCCACCCCATCTCACCGACGAAGCTGACCCTCAGCGCGGTGGCCTCGACGCCGGCCACCGTGATCTGCCGAACCGACATCCACGGTGCCGCCGCCCTTGAGAGGTCTTCGTTGCAGAGGCGCGACAGCAGCTCGCGGCTGGCCGGTCCCATCACCATCAACGTGGCGGTCCGGCCGTCGCCCAGCCGCAGCTCCACGTCCTCGGGAGGACGGAGGTTGCGTCGCAGCCAGTCGAAGTCACGTTCGCGGGCCGCCGTCGGACCCAGCAGCAGGTAGCGGTCCGGGTCCAGGCGTGCGATGGTGGCCTCACTCCACACGGTCCCGTTCGGGCGCAGCATGTAGGCCAGCCGCACCCGCCCCACGTCGGGGAGCCGGGTGCAGAAGACCCGGTCCAGGAAACCCGCTGCCCCCGCGCCAGAAACCTCGAAGCGAGAGAACCCCGGGTGGTCCATGATGCCGACCCGGTCTCGCACGGCCAGGCACTCGGCCCGCACTGCGTCGTGCCAAGGCTCGTCGCGGTAGCTGGCCGTCTTGTGGCTGTAGCGGGCGGTGGACGAGAACCAGAAGGCCCGCTCCCAGCCGGCGACCTGGCCGAAGTTGGCCCCCTTGGCGGCGAGGGTGTCGTACAGCGGCGACCGGTTCACCGGGCGGGCTGACTCCCAGATCCGGTGCGGGAACGGCTCGGCGTACTGGTGCTCGTAGAGCTCCCGGACCCGCACGTTGGCGTAGCTGCGGCGCCCGCGGCCGGCGAGGGCCCATGAGCCGAACCGTCGGGGATCCCACGGCCACATTTCCCATTCGGTGTCGCCGCCGGTGATCATCTCCGTCAGCGCCTTGCCGGCCGCGGCGGCGTGGGTGATGCCGATCTGCACCCCGGCGGCCAGATAGAAGTTGTCGAGCCCGGCGGCGGGACCGACGAGGGGGTTGGCGTCGGGGCTGTAGGCGATCGGCCCGTTCACGAACCGCGCTATGCCGACCTCGCCGAGCAGCGGCACGTGGACGGCGGCCCGGTAGGCCACCTCGGCGATGTCGTCGGTCGAGGCGCCGAACAGCCCCGAGTCGAACACGTCGGGCGCGCCCGTCTCCCACACCGTGCGGCCCTCGTGGCCGTAGCTCCCGAACAGGAAGGCGTCCTGCTCCTGCCGCAGGTAGAACATGATCTCGGGGTCGCGCACCAGCGGCAGCACATCCCGGTGGCCGGCCAGCTCGCCGACCGGGCCGGTGACTAGGTACTGGTGCTCCAGCACGGCCAACGGAATGTCGGCCCCGGCCATGCGACCGACTTCGGCCGCGTAGAACCCGGCGGCGTTGACGACGATCTCGCAGTCGATGGCCGCCGGAGCGCCGCCAGCGACCAGATGGACCCGCCAGTCGCTGTCGTGCCCCGGCCCCAGCGGTTCGATGCCGACCACCCGGCTGTGACGGCGCACCCGGGCCCCGAGCCGCCTGGCCCGGCGGGCCAGACCGTGGGCCAGGCCGCTGGGATCGATGTCGCCCTCGTAGGGGTCGAGGAGGCCGGCGATCACGGTCCCGTCGTCGCGCCAGAACGGATGCATCGCCTCCATCTCGGCGGGTGACACCAGATGGAGGTCGAACCCGAGGCCGGTGGCGATGCCGATGACATGGTGGAAGTGGTCGATGCGCTCGGCGGTGTGGCCCGGCCAGAACGCGCGGGTGTGGCGGTAGGTGATGGGATCGTCGGGGTCGGCGGCCAGTTCGGAGTAGAGCCGCCAGGCGTAGTTGCCCGCCCGCTGGCCGAGCCAGCTGTTGGCGAAGGTGGGCACGTTGCCGGCGGCGTGCCAGGTCGACCCCGCGGTGAGCTCGTGCTTCTCGACCAGCACGGCGTCGGTCTGGCCGGCCCGGGCCAGGTGCCACAGGATCGAGCAGCCGACGGCTCCGCCGCCGATGACCACGATGCGGGCCCGGTCGATCTCGGATGCCTGGGTCACAGAGGTCACGGCTGGGGCGACACGAGGATGTCGAACGCGGACCGGATGGACTCCTCCGCGCCGGCGGGCAGGTGGCCGGGAGGGCCGGCCGACAGGATGTCGTTCACCCGCAGCCGGGCCCGGTCCCAGATCGCGGGCCGGCCCGCGGTCTCCCAGTCGGCCACCGAGGCCCGGTCGCCGATCCTGGGGTACACGTACTCGGTGCGCATCAGGTCCAGGGTCTGCGGATGGCCCAGGTAGTGGCCGTCGCCGGTCACCACCGACTCGACCATGGCGAGGTCGAGGGCGGCCGCGGTGACATCGATCCCCCGGACCGAGCGCAGGATGGCTCCGCACATCTCGTCGTCGATGACCAGCGCCTCGGGCGAGGCGACCATGATCGATCCCAGCATCCCGACCGAGAGCTGCACCATGTCCGCTCCCGCCTGGGCGGCCAGCGCCACGGTGTAGCCCTTCTCGTACCCGGACTGGGTGTCGGCCACCTTGGCGTCGGTGATGCCGGCCGACACGGCGTTGGGCAGCCCGAGAGCGTTGAGCAGTTGGGCGGCCCCGGCGGAGGCCACCGCGGCCTCCCCTCCCCCGCCGGTCATGGCGCCGGTGCGCAGGTCCGACACGAACGGCATGAAGGCGTGGATGGCCGGGTGGCCCGGCTTGATGGCGTCTACCAGCACTACCGCGGCCAGGATCTCGGCCAGCCCCTGGGCCAGCGCACCGGCGAGCGAGGCGGGGCTGGTGGCTCCGGCCTGCCCGGCGGAGCAGGTCTGGACCACCATGCCTCGCTCGATGGCGGCCTCGATGATGTCGCACCCGTCGTCGCTGAACCGCAGAGGCGGGACGACGTGGACGGCGACCGCCATGCAGAACGGCCGCCGGGAGAAGGCCCCGGTCGATCCGAGAGCGAGGTCGAACAGGTCGACGACCGCGTCGACGTTGTCCGCGGTGGTGAAGCTGACACCCGTCGGCTTGCTGGTGGCGGCCACACAGGCGAAGGCGGTGTTCAGATCGAGGTCCCGGGCGGTGGGTGCATCCCGGCCGACCAGGGGGCGCAGGCCGTAGTGGATGTTGGGGCTCGCGTCGACGACCCGCATCATCGACCAGAGGTCGGCCAGGGTGGAGGGGTGGTACGCCCCGGTGGCCGCGTCGAGCGTCTGGACCGCAGCGCCACCGGTGCCGATGTGCACCGTCCCTCCGCCGATGCTCAGTCCACGGTCCTCCACGAAGCCGGGCAGATCGACCCGCGACGGCGACCGCTCGACGGCCGCCTCGACCATCGGCCGGGGAAGCGTGAGCCGCCCGTCGTCGCGCTCGACCGCACCGCGTGCCACCAACCGGTCGCGGGCGCTCGCCGGCGCGCCCGCCAGCCCGACATCGGCGAGGATGGCGAGGGCGTGCTCGACGATGGCGTCGCAGCCGTGGTCGGACAGCGGTCGGTAGGCGCCTCCCCGCGGCGGAGGAGTGGTCGCTGCCGCCGGCTGAGCGGCTTGCCGGCTCCGGCGCCTGGCCATCGGTCTAAGTCTGTCAGCGCAGTCCGGGGCGGTCAGCGGGTGGCCGGTCCCGACGCGGCCGCGCTGATCGTTGAATCACCCGACGCTGCCGTGGCCGACGCTCTGCGTTTCGCGGCCGACGCCGCCTACGACGGCGTCATCCGGATCTACATGGAGGACGACGCATGACTGAAACCGGCGAGTATTCCCCCGCAGGCCAGAGGCGCACGGTGAACCTGTCTGGTCAGACCGGTTTGACGTTCCGAGCTTCATCTCCCTTACGGCCGGGCCCGATGTCGAATTCGACTACCTGCCCTTCCTCAAGGCTCCTGTAGTTGTCGCCGACGATGTTGGAATAGTGAACGAAAACGTCGTCACCGTCGTCGCGCGAAATGAAGCCGAAGCCCTTTTGGCTGTTAAAAAACTTGACAGTTCCTCGCACTGATTCTCTCTCCTCAACCGGACTCCGTGTCCAGCGAACATGTGAGTGTACGTCGGCCGACGCCAAGCCGGCCGCGCGAGGGATCAGCCGATGGCGCGGCGGAGAACGTTTCGATGATGATCCGATCAGCGATTCCAACGCGGCGTAGCTGACGACCGGAGAGACAGCCGTCGCCGCTGTCAGCGACGGCGGGTCGAAGGCGCCCCGGTCGACGGCCAGCACGGGCAGGCCCGCCGCTCGAGCCGACGCGATCCCCGCGGGCGAGTCCTCGACGGCGACCACCACATCGCGTGCCAGCGCTGAAGCCGCCTGCCGGAACAGGTCCGGGGCCGGCTTGGGCGATGCCACCTGGTCGGCGCCCACCGTCTCCTGAACCAGCCCGACCAGGCCGGTTCGCGCCAGCGCGGCCTCGACGTCGGCGGAGGTGGAGTTGGACGCCACCGCGACGGGGATGCCGCGGGCCCGCAGTTCCCGCAGGGTCTCGAGCGCGTCGGGGTAGCTGATGAGTTGATCTCGCTTGGCCGCCGCGAACTCCGCCGCAAACCGTGCGCCGAGGTCGTCCAACTCCGACTCCCCCAGCCACCTCCCGAAGTAGCTGACGCTTTGCTCGTCCGTGCACCCCGTTATCGCCCGCAGGTCCGCCAGCGTCAACTCGATCCCGTGCTCGCCGGCCAGGACGCGCCATACCTTCCATCCGAGTTCCTCGGTGTTGACCAGCACGCCATCGCAGTCGAACACCACGCCACAATCGGCGGCACCGGTCATCGGGGCCGTCGCCGGCGCCTGAGGGCCGCTCGCATCACGGTGGGGTACCTCCCAAGACATCCTGGGCCGCGATCAGTGGTTGTGGCGGGGCAGGTCCTTGGTGCGGGAGGTGTCCTGGTACTTCAGTGCGGGGCGCAGGACCATGCCCTCGTCCATCTGGGTGACCATCGACCGCTGGATCTCCTGCCAGGGGGTGTGCGACTCCGGCACCGGGAAGCCGCCGGAGGCCTCGAGCTCGGCTCGGCGCCGCTCGATCTCGGCCTCGTCGACGAGCATGTCGGCCCGGCCGCGGCGCAGGTCGATGCGGATGCGGTCGCCGGTTCGTAGCAGGGCCAGCCCGCCACCGGCCGCGGCCTCGGGGGAGGCGTTGAGGATCGAGGGCGAGCCAGAGGTGCCCGACTGGCGGCCGTCGCCGATGCACGGCAGCGAGTGCACCCCTCGCACCAGCAGCGCGGCCGGGGGCTGCATGTTGACCGCCTCGGCCGCGCCGGGGTAGCCGACCGGCCCGACGCCGCGCACGATGAGCATGCAGTGCTCGTCGATGTCGAGGTCGGGGTCTTCGATGCGGGCCCGGTAGTCCTCGGGGCCGTCGAACACGATGGCCCGGCCCTCGAAGGCGTCGGGGTCGTCGGGGTCGGACAGGTAGCGCTGCCGGAACTCCTCGGAGATGACGCTGGTCTTCATGATGGCGCTGTCGAACAGGTTGCCCGACAGGTGCACGAAGCCGGCGTCCTCCACCAGCGGCTCATCCGCGGTGCGGATCACGTCGGGATCGGCGATGCCCGCTGCCCCGCAGTTCTCTCCGATGGTGCGTCCGTTGGCGGTGATCGCGTCGGGATGGGGCAGCAGCCCGCCCCGCATGAGCTCGCTCACCACCGCGGGCACCCCTCCGGCGTGGTGGAAGTCCTCCCCCAGGTACTCCCCGGCGGGCATGAGGTTCACCAGCAGCGGCACGGCCAGCCCGTGCTTCTGCCAGTCGTCGTTGTCGAGGCCGACGCCCAGGTGGGCGGCGACTGCGTTGAGGTGGATGGGGGCGTTGCTCGACCCACCGATGGCGGAATTCACGACGATGGCGTTCTCGAAGGCCTCCCGGGTCATGATGTCGGAGGGGCGCAGGTCCTCCCGCACCATCTCGACGATGCGCACCCCGGTGCGGTATGCCATCTGGCCCCGCTCCCGGCGCGGAGCGGGGATGGCGGCCGAGCCGGGCAGCTGCATCCCCAGCGCCTCGGTCAGGCTGTTCATGGTGGTGGCGGTGCCCATGGTGGAGCAGTAGCCCACCGACGGCGCGGCCGAGGCCACCAGGTCGATGAAGCCGGCCTCGTCGATCTCGCCGGCGGCGTAGAGCTCGCGGGCCTTCCAGATGATGGTGCCCGAGCCGGTGCGCCGGCCCTCGTGCCAGCCGCTGAGCATCGGGCCCACCGACAGTGCGATGGCGGGCAGGTTGACGGTGGCCGCGGCCATCAGGCATGCCGGGGTGGTCTTGTCACAGCCGATGGTGAGCACCACCCCGTCGAGGGGGTAGCCCTGGAGCACCTCGACGATGCTCAGGTAGGCCAGGTTGCGGTCGAGTGCGGCGTTGGGACGCTTGCCGGTCTCCTGGATGGGGTGCACGCCGAACTCGAAGGCGATCCCGCCGGCGGTGCGGATGCCCTCCCGGACCCGTTTGGCCAGCTCCAGGTGGTGCCGGTTGCACGGCGACAGGTCGGAGCCGGTCTGGGCGATCCCGATCTTGGGCTTGTCCGACTGGAGCTCCTCGCGGGTGAGCCCGTAGTTGCCGTAGCGCTCGAGGTAGATCCCCGACATGAGCGGATCGTCCACGATGTCGAACCAGGCCGCCGACCGCAGCCCACCGCGCCCGGGCCCCGGATCGGGACGGAAGGCGCCCGACGGGTGCAGCGGGCGGGGTTCGCCGGATCCGGGGGCAGCAGCCATCGCAACCACGCTACGCGCTCGCCGGGCGGGTGGGGCTCAGCGGGAGACCTCGTCGAGGACGCGGGCCAAGACGTCTACGAAGCGGTGTATGTCGGTGAATGAGTTGTAGAGGGGCACGGGCGCCACCCGGATCACGTCGGGGTAGCGCCAGTCGCAAGCGACGCCGGCGTCCTCCAATCCCTGGTGCACGGCCTGGCCGTCGACGCCCGGCATGAGGATCCGCAGCGAGTGCTGGCACCCCCGCTCGGCCAGCGCGGCGGGCGTGATGCTCTCCACCCGGTCGCCGATGACCTCTGCCAGAAGGAAGTCGAGGTACTCGATCTGCTGCTGCGACTTGGCCCGCAGTGGCTCCATGCCCCCGGCCCGGTCGAACACATCGAGCGACGCCCGCAGCGCGGCCATGACAAGGATGGGCGGGTTCGAGAGCTGCCACGACTCTGCGGTGCCTATGGGGTCGAAGACGGTGCCCATCTCGAAGCGGATGTCGGGGCGCTGTCCCCACCATCCCAAGAACTTGGGGAGCGAGCGGTCGCCGACATGGCGCTCGTGCACGAAGGCGCCGCCGACCCCGCCCGGGCCGCCGTTGAGGTACTTGTAGCTGCACCAGACGGCGAAGTCGACTCCCCAGTCGTGCAGCGCTAGCGGGACGTTGCCAGCGGCGTGGGCGAGGTCGAAGCCAACCCGGGCGCCCACATCGTGGGCTGCGGCCGTGATCTCCTCCATGGGAAGCACCTGGCCGGTGTAGTACTGGACTCCGGGGAGCATCACCAGCGCCAGCTCCGGGCCGTGCTCGGCGATCAGGGCCAGCAGGTCGTCACGCTGCAGCGTCTCCTCGTCGGCCCGTGGCCGGGCGACGACCAGCGACTCGGCAGGATCGTGGCCCCGCTGGCGGATCTGGCTCTCCACCGCGAAGTGGTCGCTGGGGAAGGCGTGGTCCTCGATGAGGATCTTGTGCCGGGTCGCCGTGGGGTCGTAGAAGCTCACCATCAGCAGGTGCAGGTTCACGGTCAGCGAGTTCATGGCCACGACCTCGCTGGGGCGCCCCCCGACGAGGCGGGCCAGCGGGTCCGTCAGCAGCTCGTGGTACGGCAGCCACGCCAGCTCGCCTTCGAAATGGGCGGCCGCGCCCAGCCGGGCCCACCGCTCCAGTTCGGTGTTCACGTAGCCGGCCGCCGCTCGGGGCACGGCTCCCAGCGAGTTGCCGACGAGGTAGATCTGCGGCAGGCCGTCGGGACCGGCCGGAATGTGGAACTCGTCCCGGAATCCGGCCAGCGGATCGGCCGCGTCCAGGGCTGCCGCGGTGTCGGCGTCCAACCTAGACACCGACCCCGAGGTACCGATCGGCGATTCCCGGCGAGGCGACAAGGTCCGAGGTCGTTCCCGACCACACCGTGCGGCCCTTCTCGACGATCACGTTGTGATCCGTCAGGGTGAGCAGCTGCCGCAGGTAGGCGTCCACGATCAGGATGCTCTGGCCCTCGGCTTTGAGGATTCGCAGCACCTCGAAGATGGCGGCCCGCACGGTGGGTGCCAGTCCCTCGGTCGCCTCGTCGAGCACGAGCAGCCTGGGGTTCATCACCAGCGCTCGCCCGATGGCCAGCATCTGCTGCTCGCCGCCCGACAACTGCGCGCCAAGGTGGGTCTTGCGCTCGGCCAGCTGGGGGAACAGCTCGAAGATCGCGGCCGGAGTCCATCGCCGGTCCCCCGTGACCGAGGGCCGGGCCGTGGCTTCCAGGTTCTGTTCCACTGTCAGCAGCGGGAACACCTGCCGGCCCTCCGGAACGAGTGACAGGCCCCGGCGGGCGATCCTGAACGGCCTGATGCCGGCGATGTCGCCGCCGTCCAGGGATATCGAGCCCGACACGGGCGTCAGCAGACCGAAGACGGTGGTGATAGTGGTCGTCTTGCCCATGCCGTTGCGGCCCAGCAGCCCCACAATCTCGCCCTCGCCGACATGGAGGGACACGTCGTACAGGACCTGGGTGGACCCGTAGCCTCCGGCCAGCGACTCAACCGACAGCATCATCAACTCTCCACGTCGTCGCGCAGGTACAGGCGGTGAACGTCTGGATCGGCGCGGATCTGGTCGGGATCGCCCGAGGCGATGAGCGAGCCCTGGTGCAGCACCGATATGCGGTCGGCCACGGAGAAGACGACGTCCATGTCGTGCTCCACCAGCAGCACCGCGACGGTCTCGGCCAGGCTTCGGATCAGCTCGGCCAGTCTCGTCGCCTCGTCTGGGGCCATTCCCGCCATCGGCTCGTCCAGCAGGAGCACCTGGGGGTCGGAGGCCATGGCCATGGCGATCTCCAGCTGCCGGGTCTGGCCGTGGGACAGCCGGTGCGCTGAGGAACCGGCCACCTCGCCCAGACCGACGGCGTCGAGGAGCCCGCCGGCCCGCTCGGCGCGCGCCGCGTTCCGGGCTGCCGGGCGGAAGAACCTGAAGCTGTGGCGGTCCATCGCCTGTAGGGCGAGCTCGACGTTCTCCCTGGCCGTGAAGTCCCGGAAGACCGAGGAGATCTGGTAGCTGCGGGCGACGCCGGCGTGGACCCGCTGCGGAAGGCTCAACTCGGTGATGTCCGCGTCGTCGAGCCACACCGTGCCGGCGTCGGGCCGTAATTCGCCCGAGAGTTGGGCCAGCGCCGTGGTCTTGCCCGCTCCGTTGGGGCCGATGAGCGCATGTATCTCGCCCGACGCCACCGACAGCGCCAGGTCGTCGGTCACCACCAGGCCGCCGAAGGCCTTCTGCAGTCCCCGGCACGACAGCTCAGTCATGGCTGCGTCTCCCGCCGAGCAGCGTCCCGGTGAGTCCCCTGGGCGCTCCGAGCACTATGGCGAGCAGGCCGATGCCGACGAAGAACTGCCAGTTGTCGGTGATGTCGATGGAGAGCTCCTCCAGCAGGAACAGGGCGCCCGCGCCGATCACGCCGCCGATCAGGCTGCCCAGCCCGCCGACGATCACCATGATCAGCAGCTCGCCCGACTCGGTCCACTCCGCGAACGACGGCGACAGGAACTGCGACTCGGTCACCGCCATGGCGCCGGCCAGCGAAGTGATGGCGGCCGACAGGGCGAAGGCGGCCAGCCGGTACCGGTAGGTCTGGTAGCCGAGTGCGGCCATGCGGGCCATGTTGCTGCGGCAGCCCCGCACCACCCGACCGAACGGGGCTCTTACCACCAGGTTCAGGATCACGGTGAAGACCACCAGCACCGCGAAGCACACGTAGAAGAAGACGATGTCGTCGGACGCGTCGAGCGGTCCGATGGCTCGGCTGGCCGCGAACAGCCCGACGCCGTCGTCGCCGCCATATATCTCGAGCGCGTTGAACAGGAAGTAGATCATCTGGTTGAAGGCCAGGGTGGCCATGATGAAGTAGACGCCCTTGGTGCGCAGGCTCAGGCCGCCGATAACCAGCCCCAGCAGCGCGCCGACCACCGTGGCCAGGGGCCAGGTCACCAGCGCCTGGTCGGTGCCGGGGATCCCCAGGAGCCGGGAGCCGTCCAGGCTGTGGTAAGTCAGCGCGCCCGCGGTGTACGCGCCCGCGCCGAGGAACGTGGCGTGGCCCAGGCTGACCATTCCTCCGTAGCCCATTACGAAGTCGAGGCTCATGGCGGCCAGCCCGAAGATGACCACCCGGGTGAGAACGGTCACCAGATAGCCCCGACCGCTGGCCTCGACCCACAGCGGCGCGACCGACAGCAGCGCCAGGAACACCACCGTAAGCGCGATGTGCCATCGGGACGGACCCCTCGCCCATAGGCCGAGGCGGATGCCCGTGCGCTCGCGGCTCGCCGGCGCCGTCTGGGGGTCACTCATCGGCCAGGCCGAACAGTCCGTTGGGCTTGACCACCAGCACGACGACCATCACCAGGTAGATGCTGGCCGACGCCACCGAGGCTCCGGCCGTGGCCGCGGTGCTCGGGTCGACGAACCGCCCGAAGAGGTCGGGCAGGTACGTGCGGGCCCAGGTGTCGGCCAGACCGAGCATCAGCGAGCCGTACAGGGCCCCTTTGAGCGATCCGATGCCGCCGACCACGATCACCACGAAGCTCAGGATCAGGAAGTGGTCGCCGATGCCCGACTCCACCGACAGGAACGGCGCGGCCACCACGCCGGCCAGTCCCGCCAGGCCCGCGCCAACCGCGAACACCAGGGTGTAGAGCAGCCGGACGTTCACCCCGAACGCGCCCAGCAGTTCCCGGTGGGTCCGGCCAGCCCGGATCCACATCCCGACCCTGGTGCGCTCCACCAGCAGGTGCAGGAAGACGATGACCGCGATCCCGACCGCGGTGATGGCCAGCCGGTAGGCCGGGTAGGGCAGGCCGGGCAGCACCGGCACCGTCCGATCCAGGAACGCGGGGGCCGAGACGCTCCTCGGCGTCAGGCCCCAGATCATCTGCACGGCCTGGTTGGCGATCAGCACCAGCGCGAACGTGGCCAGGACTTGGTAGAGGTGATCGCGGTGGTACAGGCGCCTGATCAGGCCCAACTCGACGATCAGGCCGGCAACCGCCGCTCCGGCAATGCCGGCGAGGAGGGCCAGCAGGTAGTTGCCGGTGCGGCCCCCCACGTCCGCGGCCACGAACGCCCCGACCATGAACAACGAGCCATGGGCCAGGTTGATGATGTTCATGATCCCGAATATCAGCGTGAGCCCCGCTGAGACCATCAACAAGGTGAAGCCCAGCTGCAGCCCGTTCAGGGTCTGCTCAATGAACAGGTTCATGCTGTCGCCGCGCCGCTAGTCGGGAATGGGTCGGGCCGGTCCGCGGGAGCGCGAGCACCCGGCGGACCGGCCCGAACGTAGCCGACGTTCAGCCGGTCAAGGGGCAGTCGGAGGCGTAGGCGTCCTCGTGATCCTCAAGGATGGTGGCGACGATCGTGTTGGTGAGGTCGCCGTGGACCGGATCCCTGATGACCTCCAGGAGGTACCAGTCTTGGATCGGGTGATTGTTGGTGTTGAACCTGAACTTGCCGCGGACGCTGTCGAAGTCGGCAGCCTTGAGCGCTTCGCGCATGCCGGCGGTGTCGCTGGCGCTGCCTCCGTTGGCGTCCAGTGCGGAGATCAGCAGCAGCGCGGCGTCGTAGCCCTGGGCTGCGTAGGCCGTCGGGGTGGTGCCGTACTTCTCGCGGTAGGCCTCGACGAACACCCTGTTGGCCTCATTGTCCATGTCGGGCGCCCAGAACGAGGAGTTGTACAGGCCCAGGGACACGTCCCCGATGGCGTCCACGATGACCTCGTCGAACGACGACATCGGACCGAATATCGGGATCTCGAGACCTGACGCGATGTACTGCTGCACGAAGGCGATGCCCATCCCGCCGGGGTAGAAGAAGTACACCGCCTCGGGGTTCGCCTCCCGGATCTGCGCGATGGCCTGGGCGTAGTCGGTCGCTCCCAGCTCGGTGTAGATCTCCTCGTCCACTTCGCCGAAGAAGCGCTTGAAGCCGGCCACCAGGTCGTGGCCGGCCTGATAGTTCGGCGCCAGCGCGATCACGCTGTCGTAACCCTGGCTGGCGACGTACACGCCCATCGCCTCGGACTGGTTGTCGTTCTGCCAGGACGCCACGAAATAGTTCTCGTGACACTGGGCGCCGGCGAATGGTGACGGCGCGGCGTTGGGGCTGATGTAGATGGTTCCCGCGTTGACCACCTGCGGCACGACCGCGCCGGCGACGTTCGAGAACACGATCCCGGTCATCACGTCGACTTCGTCCCTGGTGAGCATGCGGTCGGCCAGTTGCTGGGCGAAAGCCGGATCGCGGCCGTCATCCTCGACAATGAGATCGAGTTCGTAACGGCCGTCGAGCTCGAAGGCCAGTATGAAGGCGTCGCGGATTCCCTCGCCGAGGTAGGCCGCCCCGGTTGAGAGGGTGGTGATCATCCCGACCTTGACCTCCCCGCCGACCACCTCGGATTCCTCGGCCGGTTCCGGCTCAGGTGCAGCCTCGGGTTCCTCGGCCGGTTCCGGCTCAGGTGCAGCCTCGGGCTCTTCGGCCGGTTCCGGCTCAGGTGCAGCCTCGGGCTCTTCAGCCGGTTCCGGCTCAGGTGCAGCCTCGGGCGCGGCCTCCGCCGTCTCGGCCGGTGCGGCATCCTCGTCATCGTCGCCGCAGGCGGCCGCCAAGATGCCGAACGTGGCCACAATCGCCACCGCACGCCAAAGCCACCATGACCGCGTGCGTCTCAAATTCGTGGTTCCTCCCATTTGCCCTCCCTTGATTACGCGGGACCGTACGCACCGCGATTTGGCGAATCTAGATTCCGCGGGTCGAGCCCGCCAGTGCCGACTATGGAAACAGCCATACCAATTGAGATATGCATCCCGGGATGCTGCGTCGGCGGTTGCGTGCCCGACCGCTAGGCATCCGGACTCCGTCTAGGTCATATGACCACTGGATTGAGGCGGTTCTCGATGCAGCGGACCAGATTGAGTGCCGTCATGGCCGAGGACTTCGGATTCTCGTCGAGTGGCTTGTTCCGCAGGATGACAGAGAGGTCTCCGAAGCGGCCCTCGGCGCGGATTTCGTGCCGGTTGACCTCTGCATCTGGATCCGCGATCAGCGTGACCCGGGTCGCCTCCGGTCCCGTGCCGGCCAATGCCGTCGTGAGGGCCGCGTTGGCGTTCTGGGGGAACCTTGATGCGGCTTCGTCGGCTGTTCCGCTGAAGAACGCTTCGGCGTGAGCGAGTGCGTGAAGATCGCACAGGTTCTCCGCTGGGGTTCCCAGCCACGCCTGCGGGGGTTTGATGATGCGGTGCTCGACGGCGTCGATGCCCATTGCGCTGGCCGCGGCCAGGGCATCCACGCCTCCGAGTGCGCCGGGCGGAATGTGGATCTGGGCACCGTTCCGGACGGCCAGCTCCCGCAGGTCGTCGAGAACGCCGGGGTCTGCGAGGGCTGAGACCGATGTGATCACGAAGTCGAGCCCCGCTCCTAGGGCGGCCCGGCCCCAGGGGACGACGGTGTGGCGACCGGCCGCTTCGACGACCATCGCCAGCTCGGTCTGACCGAGCTCTCGCGGGCTCGTGAGCAGGTGCGCTTCCCGCGGACGGTCTGGGCGCGGCTTCGTCGGATCCCGCACCGCAACCGCCACGATCTCCACCGGGGTGCCGCGGTCGCGGAGCAGCCGGGCTGTCGCTCGGGCGATCGCGCCCCAGCCGACGAATGCCAGCCGCAAGCTGGTCGGTTCGCTGCTCACAGCAGATTCTCCGACGGGTGCTACAGCTTCACCCAGCCTTCGGGGGGTTCCTTGCCCGGATGCAGCGTCCCGCACTGGGGGCATGTTCGCAGTTCCTCGTGCTGGTAGAAGCGCTCGAACAGCGGGGGCAGGTCGCGCACGATGCTGGTCAGGATCACCTCGACGCGGTGCACCAGTGCTTGGCACTCGAAGCAGTACCACTCGAAGGCGTCCTTCTCGCCTTCGGGACGTTTCGGCTCGATGACGAGCCCGATCGACCCGGCCTGGGGGCGTTGCGGGGAATGGCGAACGTGGGCCGGCAGCAGGAAGATCTCGCCCTCGCTGATGGGGACGTCGCGGTGGACACCATCGTCGATGACCTTCAGCACCATGTCACCCTCCATTTGGTAGAAGAACTCCTCGACGGGGTCGTCGTGGAAGTCGGTGCGCCGGTTGGGTCCGCCCACGACGGTGACCATGAGGTCGGCGTCCTCCCAGATCCGCTGGTTGCCGACCGGTGGCTTGAGCAGGTCGCGGTGCTCTTCGATCCAGTTCTGGAAGTTGAATGTTGTGAGCCGGGTCATGACCTCTTTCCTTACTGGATCACACCCGCAGTCCGCATTGGTCGAAGGCCTCGCGGGTGGCTGCCTTCTCGTCGTCGGTCAGCTCTAGGAGCGGTGGGCGGACACGGCCCCCGACCTGCCCGAGCAGGTCCTGCCAGTACTTCTGGTGAGCGTGGGGCTTCTCGGCTGGCCTGGTCCGCTTCAGCGCGTCGCGCACCGGGTTGAGGCTCTCGCTGATGCGGCGGGCTCCGGCGGCGTCCCCGGCGAAGGCGACCTGGGTGTAGTCGTGCATTCGCCGGTCGGCGGCCGTCTGGAGCAGGAAGGGAGGCGACGAGCACAGGTAGAGCTTCCAGTCGAGTTCGAGGATGTTGTCGAGCCACTCATCCTCCGAGGCGGTGCTCACCTGGATGCGGTCCGAGGCCAGCGCGGTGAGCTCGGCGTACATCGGGCGGGGGACGCTGTACTTGATGGCCACCACGTTGTCGAGGTCGGCCAGCCGGTTGCACAGCTGCGGAGACATCAGGTAGCCGCTGTCGGGATGGCTCCACAGCGCCATGCCGATGTCCACTGCCTGAGAGATCGTCTTGTAGTAGCGGTACACGGTCTCGTCGTGCTCATGCACGAAGTGCAGCGTCGGAGCGTGCACCACGATGTAGTCCGCCCCCGCACCCTCCGCGTGGCGGGCCAGATCAAGGACCACGTCGAGGTTCTGGTCCGAGCATGACATGATGGTCTGCGCCTCCGGAGCGACGGCCTCCACGGCCAACTCCAGGCACCGCTTGCGCTCGCCAGGGCTCATCGAGAAGAACTCGCCCTGCTTGCCGCACACGAACAGCCCCGCGATGCCCAGGTCCTCGGTCCAGTGGCGGACGTTCTGCTGGAATCCGTCCTCATCCAGGCGCCCGCCCTCGGTGAACGGCGTGAGCGCGGCCGCCCAGATTCCCTTCATGTTGGCGTGGGCGTAGGCCTTGGCGTCACCTCTGGCGTAGTGCATGGCGCGGGGCTGCCCCTTGGCTAGACGATTGAGATGCTGTGGGAGACGTTCTTGACGACCATGTAGTTGTGCAGGCCCTCTACCCCGCCCTCGCGGCCGTAGCCGCTGGACTTGACCCCGCCGAAGGGTGTCTCGGGCACGGAGGCCTCCAGCGTGTTGATCGAGAGGTTCCCGGTCTCGACCCGCTCCACCATCCGGTCGATGTAGTCGGCCCTGTTGGTGAATCCGTAGGCCGCCAGCCCGAACGGCACCGAGTTGGCCCGTTCGATGGCCTCGTCGAGCGATCCCACCCGGTTGACGATGGCCAGGGGCCCGAAGGGCTCGACCTGCATCACCCGGGCATCGTCGGGGACGTCGGCCAGCACGGTGGGCTCGAAGAAGTAGCCCGACACTCCGATCCGCGATCCGCCCGTGGTGACCTCGGCGCCCTTGTCACGGGCGTCCGCCACGAATTCGATCATGGCCGCAAGCCGGCGGTCGTTGGCGAGCGGGCCCATCTCGACGCCGGGGTCCATGGGGTCGCCGACCACCGTGGCCGCGGCCCGTTCGGTGAAGGTGCCGAGGAATTCCCGGTAGATGCTGTCATGGACGAAGAAGCGCGTCGGTGACGTGCAGACCTGCCCGGCGTTGCGCATCTTGCGCACCGCGGAGGTGACCGCGGCCGCCCTGACGTCGACGTCCTCGCACACGATGACCGGCGCGTGGCCGCCTAGCTCCATGAGCACCGGCGTCATGTGGTCCGAGGCCAGCCCGGTGAGGTGGCGGCCCACCGCAGTCGAGCCGGTGAAGGCGACCAGCCGGATCGTCTCATGGGGGATCAGATGCTCGGAGATCTCAGACGGCACGCCGCAGACCAGGTTCAGCACACCGGGCGGCAGTCCCGCGTCGTGGAAGGCCCGCACGATGTGCATGGCACCCGCCGGGGTCTCCTCCGCCGGCTTGAGGATGACCGAGCACCCCGCCGCCACCGCGCCGGCCACCTTGCGGGCGGGCTGGCTCATCGGGAAGTTCCAGGGCGAGAACGCGGCCACCGGGCCGATGGGCTGCTGGTGGACTATGTAGTTGATGCCCGGTGCGCTGGGGATGACCCGGCCGTAGGTGCGGACCGCCTCGCCGGCGTCCCATTCGAAGAACTCGCAGCCCCGGATGACTTCGAGCTTGGCCTGCGGGTACGGCTTGCCCAACTCAAGGGTGATGTCGTGCGCTATCTCGGCCTGGCGTTCCCGCATGAGCGCCGCAGCCGTGCGCAGGACCTCGGCCCGGTCCTTGGGAGCGGTCTGGCTCCAGACCTCGAACCCCTTGGAGGCTGCCTCCACAGCGTCGTCGAGGTCCTGCTGGCCGGCGCGGGCCAACCGGCCGATGATCTGCTCGTTCGCCGGGTTGACCACCGGTAGATCGTCGGCGGTCGTTCGCCAGGAACCCCCTATGTAGAGCCCGACATCTGGGTAGTCAGTCATCGCAGCCATGGCCTGAATCTAAGTCGCCGCCAGAACTGGTACGAATGCCTAGTGTCGGGCGCCACATACCAGTCCTGGTAACGGCCACCGCCGGGGAGTGTCACGCCTCGGTCCGGTCGCCGGCCGCGTGTCGCAGCGCCTCGATGAGGGCGCGGGCGCTGGACGGGAGCTCGCCACCCGATCGGGTGATGACGCCGACCGGGACCGACGTGCCCTCGATGTCGACCGGCAACGACACCAGCGCATCGCGCTCGAAGTCGTCGGTGAAGATTCCCGACGGCACGACCGCCAGGTGCTCGCCCCGCAGCACGAGCGCCCGCAGAGGCACTGGAGCGACGCACTCGGTGACGTTGCCCGGTGTGCGGCTGCACCCCCGAATGAAGGCGGCTTCGATCTGCTGGCGCAGTGACGTGTCGCGCGAGGGCAGGATCCAGGCGTCGTCCACCAGTTCGGCCAGGCTGCCCCGGTGGCGGGAGCGGGCGTGGCCGGGGGTGCAGACCACATGCACGTCGTCGTCGTACAGCGGCTCGACTTCCACCCCCCGCATCGAGGCCAGAGGGGTAACCCGACCCACCACGAAGTCGACTTGACCTGACATCAGGCTCTCGTGGAGCCGGTCCGGTGTCCCCTCGGAGATCGCGACCTGGACGTCGGGGAGCCGGCGGGTGAGCTCGAAGACGGCACTGGGCAGGATGTCCGCCGTCCCGGCCAGGAGCGTGCCCACCCGCACTTCCCCGCTGCGACCGTCAACGATCTCGTCAGCGTGCCGCAGCAGCGAGCCCACCTCGGAAGCGACGAGCTGCATGTGAGTGATGAGAGGCGCACCAGCCGCAGTGACTGTCATCCCCTTGGGACCCCGGTCGAACAGCCGGACGCCGAGTATCCGTTCGAGTTCGGCCAAGGTCCGCGACACTGCTGGCTGCGTGAGGTGCAGGACTGCGCTGGCCTCTCGGATCGAGCCACGGTGGGCGATTGTGGCGGCCACGACCATATGCCGCAGCCGGATCTGTCGGGACAGCAGCTCTGCGGGGCGCATGACATGACAATACCGCTATGTGGCGAGAGGCTCCCAGCGCAGGTTTGAGGTTGTCCGGGGAGCGCCTGCTTCAGTCCCGTCCGGCCTCGATGATCTTGGCGGCCAGCAGTTCCGGGTCGGAGAACAGCGCCTCGTGGCCGCCGGGCATCTGCACGATGCGGGCCAGGCCCAGCCGGGCGCTGAAGCGGGGATGCCATGCGTACTCGCCGTGGGGCATGGCGATGTCCTCGGTGCAGTTGATGTAGGACTTCCCGATGGGCAGGTCCCAGAATCGCTTCAGGCTCAGCTTGTCCGACAGCGTCTTGCGGGGGTGGGGGCTGGTCAACCCGTAGGTTCGCTGGGCCTCGGCGATGTCCATGTCGTTGCAGAAGACCTCGCGCCACACGATGAAGGGCAGGACACACGCCCCATCGCCGCGCTCGGCGGCGCTGCCGTCCATCATGTCCTTGTAGTGGGGCGGGCTGACGTCGTCGATCGACTCGCCGTCGAGCAGCACGAAGGCGTTCCAGTAGACGAGCCGCTTGATCCTCTCGCCGATCGCCTCGGCGACGGCGGAGATGATCGTGCCGCCGTAGCTGTGTCCTACGAGGACTATGTCGCTCAGGTCGTTCTGCTCGATGTATGCGACCGCCGACGCGGTGGCGACGTCGTGGCCGATCGTGCGGTCGATGTCGTCGCCGTGGCCGTTGCCGGCCAGCGTCGGCGTATGGACGGTGTGGCCCTCGGCCCGGATGCGGTCGGCTACGTCGGCCCACCCAGATCCGTCGTGCCATGCCCCGTGGATAAGGACGTAGGTGTCGGCCATCGCTCCATGCTCCTGTCTGGATGATTGGTCTGTGCCTCAACCGCTCGGCACGGCGGCAGCACGCACAATCATCGATCCGGACAACTCCGGGGCGCTATTGCTATACGCGTCAGCAGACTTATCGCCTCTGGTATGGCAATGGTCAGCGCAGGTCTCTCGGAAGGCCAGATCGATCCTTTCAAGGGCATGACTCCGGAATTGCCGCCAGAATCATCCGGAGTGGAAGTCATGCCCGGAACGACCTGACCCATGAGAGTTGCGTTCGATCATCTCTCGCGAGAAGAGCTGGACTGGCAGCTCTCTCCTAGCAAGTCAGCCAGAGACGCGGTCGGCGTTCTCCAACGACTCGAGACCGAGACGGAGGAACTCGCCACTGCATCTGGGATCCGCAGCACGCTCGACATCGCCTACGGACCCGGGCTGCGTCAGAAGATGGATCTGTACCGGCCGCACGACACACCCGACCCCGTCGGTTGCCTCGTGTTCATCCATGGCGGCTTCTGGCAGCGGGGCAGCAAGATGTGGTCGGGCTTTCCGGCCCGCTGCCTCACCGGCAACAACTGGGCCGTCGTCGGGGTCGGCTACACCCTGACTCCCGAGGCAAGCCTTGGTCGGATCGTTGACGAGACGGCGCTCGCTCTCTCGACGCTCGCACGGAGGGCACACGAATTCGGCCTCGATCGCGACCGGATCGTGCTGGCCGGACATTCGGCTGGGGCCCATCTCACCGCCGCGATTCTCTCGGGCATGGGGGGCGAGGATGCCGCGCAGCTGCCGGCGCGGGCTGTGCTCATCAGCGGCGTGTACGACCTCGCCCCCATCGCCGCGTCGTACGTGAACGACGCCGTGGGCCTCGTCGACGCAGACGTACCCGGACTCTCGCCGCTCTACCGTCGGCCGCTCAAGGATGTGCCGGTTCACCTGCTGATCGGATCCGAGGAATCGGACGCGTTCCATGCGCAGACCAATGCTCTGCACACCGCGTGGAGGGAGCATCTGTCGCAGATCTCGCTCCAGGTCGTGCCTGGTTGCGACCACTTCGACATCCTCGATGAGTTGCGCGACCCGGCCTCCCCCACCGGCCGGTTCATCCTGGAGGCCGGCGGCTAGGCGGCGCTCAGAACGACGTGCGGATGGCCCACAGGTCGGGGAACGCGGGGCGCATGATGGTGGTGCGCAGGTAGGCGGCCCCGTCTGATCCGCCTGTGCCGTGCTTGGTGCCGATCGTGCGCTGCACCATCATCACATGGCGGTAGCGCCACTCCATGAAGCCCTCGTCGAAGTCGGTCAGCAGCTCGCAGACCTCCATGAGAGCGGGGTTTGACCGGTAGATCTCGACCAGGGCGGCCTGCACCTGTTCTGAGGGCTCGTGCGGGAGCGTCACGTCGCGGTCGGTCACCGACTCACCGATGTCGTACCCGCTGCGGCCGAGGCACCGGACGAAGGCGTCCCAGACTGTCGGCTCCTGCAACCGGCGCTCCAGCCGGGCCCGCGCGTCCGGATCGTGGTCGACCAGGTCGAGAAGGGAGGCGTCGAATTGCCCGAGCAGCAACTCGAGCTCGCGGAACTGGGCTGACTGGAAGCCGCTGGCGCTCTCCAGGAACGGCCGGAAGGAGGCGAACTCGAGCGGGGTCATGGTCTCGAGCACGTCGAGCTGGCTGACCAGAGTCTTGAGGATCTTGAGCACCCGCTTCAGCTGGTGGGTTCCCCTGGACGGCTCGTCGGCGTCGAGATGGCGGCAGAGCTCGTCGAGCTCGTGGAGGACCTGCTTGAACCACAGCTCATAGACCTGGTGGATGACGATGAACAGCGTCTCGTCGTGTTCGGGCTCACCGGTGTCGGGGTCGGTCGAGCGGCACTGCTGCAACGACAGCAACTGGGGAATTCGCAGGTAGGAGTCGTAGGTGAGTTCGTCACTCATGGGAGCTCTCCCATCACACCGACAGGGCGTCGGGCCTGGCCAGCGGGTCGGGTTCGGGCAGAGGCTCCAGTCTGGCGACGAGTTCGGCTGCTCGGTCCATGTCGACGTCGGCCAGCGATACCCGCCCGGCTGTGAGCTCGGCCAGGATCTCACCCTGGCGGGCGGCCCGGGCCGCGGCCTCGGCGTAGGGCATCGTCGAGAACATCACCATGTTGTAGCGCGGGCTCAGGCGGTCGGGATGGCGGCGCTGTAGCTCCAGGGCCAGTTCACGCCGGATCAGGTAGCCGGGGTCGACCACGCCGGCCCGCATCTCCACGTAGTTGTCGAGCGCCATGTCGGCGATGGCGTCGGCGTTGGGCTTGCGCTCGGCCTCGAAGGCGGCGAAGGCGGCCGCGGCGTCGTCGGGGCGGTCCCGCAGACGCCGGTCGAGGGCCCGGGCCGACTCCATGGCCAGGTTCATGCCCTGCCCGTGGAAGGGCACGATGGCGTGGGCGGCGTCACCTAGGAGCACCGCTTGGTCGTCCGCCGACCAGCCGCGGCATCGCATGGTGGCCAGCCGGCCGGCGGGGTTCTCGAAGAACTGCTCGACGAGGTCGGGAACCAGGGGCACGAAGTCACCGAACTCCTCCTTGAAGAACAGCGACACCGCTTCGGGGTCCGACAGCGATGCGAAGCTTCGCTCGCCCTCGTTGGGCGCGAACAGGGTGGCGGTGAAGTCGCCTTCGGGGTTGGGCAGCGCTATGAGCATGAATTCGCCTCGCGGCCAGATGTGAAGCCCGTGGGGGTCGAGGCGGAACCTGCCCCCGTCGGCCGGAGGGATCTCCAGTTCCTTGTACCCGTGGTCGAGCCAGTCGACCTCGGCCGCGCCCCCGTCGGCGGCAGTGATCGCCCTGCGGAGCTCCGATCCGGCCCCGTCGGCCGCGAACACGGTGCCGAACGGGACGGTGCGCATGCTGCCGGGCGTGGCCACGGCGAGTGTGCCCGCGTCGAAGTCGATCGCGCGCACGGAGCTCTCGAAGTCGATGCTCACCCGGCCGGTGGCCTCGGCCGCGTCGAGAAGGATGGCGTTCAGGTCGCGTCTCGACACCGAGTGGATCACTTCGTGGGGGCGTGTGCCGTAGGGCTGTAGGACGGGTTCGGTCGAGTCGCCGGCATGGATCATCCGGCCCCGCATGGGGATCGTGATGGCCTCGACCCGGTCGATCACACCGACTTCCACCAGCGGCACGATTCCCCGGGTGGCGAGGGCGAGGTTGATGGACCGGCCCGCACCGATGTCGACGCGTCGAATGTCGGGACGAGACTCGTAAACGGTCACGTCGCACCCCTGCCGGGCCAGATAGACGGCCATCGACGCGCCGGCCGGTCCCGCTCCGACCACGACGACCGGACCCCGGTCGCCGAGCGCGCTCCCCACGAGTTCGACGGTAGTGGACACCGGCTGCGCCATCTAGAGGGGTTGGCGTGAGTCCGGCGAGGTTCTTACTGGCACGTCTAGGGCGCGGCACCGGCGCGGCTCGGGCAGAATGTGGTCCTGATGGCCGAAACGAACGAGCTGACCCTGCTGGATCCCTACGCCTAGGTCGAGGGGTGTCCCCACGACCGCCTGGCCGAGCTGCGGGAGGCCGGCACCACCAGCTGGCAGCCGGGGACGTTCGATCCCAGCACGTCGCAGCCGGAGATCCTGGGGGCGTGGTTCGTGCACCGCTACGAGGAGGTCAAGGCGGTGCTGCGGGATCCGGCGATGTTCTCGTCGCAGCGCCGCACCGCGCTGCTGGTCGATCCCGATCCAGCTCGGGTCGAGGCCATGTCGAACATGTTGATCAACATGGACCCGCCCAAGCACAGCCAGTACCGCAGGCTGGTGGCGGCCATCTTCACGCCCCGGCGGCTGGAGGCGCTACGTCCCCGGGTGGAGGCGATCGCCAAGGGGGTCATCGACAGGATCGCACCGAACGGCACTGCCGACGGCATCAACGACATCGCGGCCCAGTTGCCGATGCGGGTCATCGCGGAGCTGCTGGGCGTTCCTGAGCGCAGCGAGCAGATCTTCGACATCTCCAACCGGATGGTCGGCGCGGTTGGCGGCGGTCCGGACACACGGCTCGAGCAGTCGTTGGAGGCTGCCCTGGAGATCCACCTGCTCGGCCAGGAGATCGCTCGCGAGAAGCGGGGCTCCGACGATGGCACGGTGATGTCGGCCTACGTCAATGGCACTCTCGAGGGCGTCGAGGGGGATCAGCGGGGCGCCACCGATGAGGAGGCCGGCTGGTTCCTGATGCTGATGTCGGTGGGCGGCAACGAGACGGTGCGAACCGCCACCGCTCAGGCCATCCGCATCCTGGCGGAGTGGCCCGACCAGCGCGATCTGCTGGTGTCGGACCTGGACCGCCACATTCCGGGCGCGGTGGAGGAGATCCTCAGGTACCGGCCACCCCTGCGGAACATTCGCCGTACCACCAACGCCAGCACCGAGATCGACGGCCGGCCGATCGCCGAGGGCGGCAAGGTGGTGTGCAGCTTCACCGCCGCGTTGCGCGACCCCCGGGTGTTCGACGAGCCCGACGTGTTCGACATCACCCGCGAGCAGCCCCGCACCCAGCTCGCGTTCGGCTTCGGCGAGCACTACTGCCTGGGCGCCAACCTGGCCCGGCTGCAGCTCCAGGTGATCCTGCGCGAGATCTACAGCCGCATCCCCGACATCCACCCCTCCGGCGAAGTCGTGCACCAGCCCACGGCCCTGTTCGCAGGCCTGTTGAGCATGCCGGTGGCCTTCACCCCCGAAGCCTGATCACCCTCGCGCCGAGGTTCAGTCGCCCTGGAGGTGCTCGAACGCGTCGGCTACGTCGTGTACCGATTCGGGCATGTAGCCGGCGTCGGAGGGGTACAGGATGGCGATGTCGAGGCCGGCCTCTTTGAGGGCTTCGGCTTCGGCCACGGGGCTGTCGAGGGATTCGGACGGGCTGTAGAAGATGTGGGTGGAGCTGACGATCTCGGCGGGGTCCCGGCCGATCTCGTCGCAGCACTCAGCTAGCCGGTCCAGCCCGGCCCGCAGGTCCTCGGGTCCGCCGCCGGGGAGGTTCCAGTGGTCGGCGTGCCGAGCGACCAGCGGCATCGTCCGCTTGGGGCCGGAGCCGCCGATGACGATGGGCGGCGCCGGCTGCTGCGGCCCCTTGGGCTCGTTGCGGGCGCCGGTGAGGGTGTAGAAGCGCCCGGCGAAGTCGGTGGTGGGCTCGCACAGCAGCGAACGCACGCATTGCAGGTACTCCGAGAAGCGATCTTGGAGATCCTTGACGGAGCCCAGATCGATGCCGTAGGCGCCGGCCTCGGTCTGGTTCCAGCCGCAGCCCAGCCCGAGTTCGAGCCGCCCGCCGGAGACGATGTCGAGGGTGGAGGCCATCGCGGCGAACAGGCCGGGGTTGCGGTAGGGGGCGGCGTTGACCATGGAGCCGACGCGGATCCTGGTGGTGGCCTGCGCCAGCGCGCTGAGGGTCACCCAGCTCTCCAGGCAGGGGCCGTCGCCGCCGTAGATGGGATAGAAGTGGTCGAAGGTCCAAGCGGAGTCGTAGCGGGGGTCGGCGTCGAGCTCCTGCCACGTGGCCAGCATGTGGGCCCACCCAATGTGCTCCGGCTTGGTCTTGAACGCGAGCCTCATTCGTCGCCTATTGGACCCGGTCCGGGTTCGCCGAGCAACTCGGCGAACAGTTGCGCTGCCGGGACGTCTGACCAGCCTCTGCTGATGGCGGCGATTGCCACTAGGTCCAGCACCTTGTCGGGCTCCATCCAGCTCGACGCCGTCCACAGCAGCAGTCGGGCGGCCTCCAACTCGTCGGGGCTGTTGATGCCGGGGTCGCGGTACAGCGAGTCATCTGGCCAGCCCAGCGCGATCAGCAGCTCGGCCCGGCGCACCACCTGTAGCGCCGAGAGCTCGGTGTGCACCGCCCGAAGCCCCGGAGGACCGTCGGCGGGCCACCCCCGCCATACTCGCCGTGGTCTCGGCGTCGGTGCCTGTGCGGTGGATTCGGCGGCCTGGTCCGCGATGGACCCCATGGCTTTCCGTGTCCTGAGTCGCTCGCGGGCCAGCCGGGCCATCTCCGCGGGGTCGGGTTGCGACAATTCTTCGTGTTCGTTCACGGCATTGCTCCCTGCTCGTACGCGTCTGGGTTAGGCGGCCGCGTGTGAAATGCAGGGTCTCGATGTCCGATCTAATTCGCGAGGATGAATCCAATGGGAATTATCAACTTGACTTGACAACTGGGGGCTGACCTGGTACTTTGACGGGCA
>VYCM01000135.1 GCA_009843915.1 Acidimicrobiaceae bacterium
CAGACCGACTTCGACGTCCAAGAGGACATGCTCAAGGATCTGCGCAAAGCCATCAAGAAAGCCCAGACGCCCGACTGGATCCTGGACGCGCTCACCGCGATGCACGCCACCTACCCCACAGGGCAGTCGCTTCGCTACCGGTCAAGCACCAACAACGAAGACCTTCCCGGGTTCAACGGGGCGGGGCTGTACGACTCCAAGACCCAGGATCCCGACGAGACCGAGGAAGACGGCATAGACAAGTCCCTCAAAGGCGTCTATGCCAGCCTGTGGAACTTCCGAGCCTTCACCGAACGCGAGTTCCACCGCATCGACCACCTCGCAGCCGCGATGGGGGTGCTGGTGCACCCCAACTACTCCGACGAACTCGCCAACGGCGTCGCGGTCAGCTTCGACCCCATCCGCGGCTACGACGGCTACTACTACCTCAACACCCAACTCGGCGAGGACCTCGTCACGAACCCCGACGCCTACTCCGAGCCCGAGGAGATCCTGCTGCACCCCAGCGGCAACCAGATCGAGATCCTGGCGACCTCCAACCAGGTGGAGCCCGGAGAACTCCTCCTAACCGACGCCCAACTCCGCCAGCTCGGCGGACACCTCGAAGTGATCCACGACCACTTCAAAGCGCTGTACGACCCCGCACCCGACGAGCCCTTCGCCATGGAGATCGAATTCAAGATCACCAGCAGCGACATCCTCGCCATCAAGCAAGCCCGTCCCTGGGTCTTCGCCCCGCCACCGAACCAGGCCGCCACCGGCCAGCCAACCATCACGGGCACACCGCAGACGGGTGAGACGCTCAGCGCGGACACCTCTGGGATCAGCGACGCCAACGGGCTCACCAACGCGCAGTTCAACTACCAGTGGATACGCAACGACGGCACCACAGACACCGAGATCGTCGGCGCCACCGCACAGACGCACACCCTGACCCAAAACGACGCAGGGACCGCCATCAAGGTGCAGGTCAGCTTCACCGATGACCACGGATACTCCGAGAGCGTGACCAGCACCGCGACGGCTGCGGTAACCGCGGTCGAGACGCTGTGGTCAGGAGAGATGACGGTAACGGACTATGGCAACAGCAGCCTGGGCGCCTACAACGACGACACCCTGTTTTCGAACGTAACGAGCAGCATCCAACTTCAAATCAAGTCGCTCTGGTACTTGGCGTCGGAGCGGAAGCTCTATCTGGCCTTCAGGGCACCGGCCGACACAAAGGACTGGATACTGCACATAGACGATATGGCGCTTGATTTTCCCAGCGGAGACTCGAACTTCGTCTTCAGAAACGTCGACGTGTCCTGGACCGACGGCCAGGTTGTCAACGTGAAAATCGTTCGATGAGAACTGCCCTAAGGCGCCGCGTCACAGCGGCCGCTAGCCGCACCGTCGCCAGCCCGTCTAGGTCGTCCCGGGCGAAGTAGTAGGTACCGAATTCTCCATTGACCTCGGGTCGTTGAGCAGCGGCCGGATCAGGTCTTGGACATTGCGGGACTAGCACCAGCAGCGTTGCAGGACCCGCATTAGATTTGTTGCGCATCCCCCACTAGTGCTCGGCTCCGGCTTCGTCACAGGAGCTGGGAGATGTGGCTGACGCCATCTGCCGGGGCGGCTGGCCGTTGTGCCACCCCATGCACACTGACGACGCTCAGGACTTCATCGGCGACTACCTCCACGAGCTCGCCCGAAGCGAAGTGTCCGCAGTGGACGGCGTGCGACGCGACCCAGCCGCGGTGGCCCGTCTGCTGGTCTCGCTGGCCCGCAACGTCTCCACCGAGGCCGCCATGAGCACCCTGTCATCTGACACCGGCGCTGAGCGGGGGATCGATCCCCGCACCACGGCTGCCTACCTGTCGGCGCTGCAGAGACTGTTCGTCGTTGAGGACGTGCCGGCGTGGAGCCCCCAGCTGCGGTCCCGCTCCAGGCTCCGGGGCGCTCCGAAGCGCCAACTCGTGGACCCTTCTCTGGCGGCCGCCGCGCTGGACGCGGACCCCGGGCGCCTGCTGGGGGACCTCGAGACGCTCGGCTTCCTGTTCGAGTCGCTGTGCGTGCGGGATCTGCGCATCTACTGCCAGACGCTGCGAGCCGAACTCAGCCACTACCGCGACAACACCGGCCTGGAGGTCGACGCGATCATCCGGCGACGCAACGGCGAATGGATCGCGGTCGAGATCAAACTCGGGGGCCGGGCCGCCATCGAGGCCGCCGCGGCCTCGCTCACCAAGCTCCGAGACGACCGGATCGACCCAACCAAGGTAGGCGCACCCCGCCGGCTGGTGGTGGTCACCGCCACCGGATTCGCCTACGAACGCACCGACGGCGTGGCCGTCGTGCCCATCACCGCCCTAGGCCCCTGAACACCCAACGGGACACAGGCACCAACCCCAATGCGGTACCGACTGCAACGACTGATCAGCTGGTACCCGACCGCAGAGACGGCGAGGGTGACTCATGGCCCCCTGCTGAACACAGAACCAGCAGCAGCTCACAGTCCCTGATGCGCCCAGCGGGCATGACCTCGGACTGAGTTAGCGAAATGGCAGGCAGGAGGGGGCCGTCCCAAGAACCTGCTCTGACCTCGACAAACGCAACCCCATTTCGGACCCGACCAGCATCAGCCGGCGATCACCAGCCATACGTCCGACCGAACTCACCCGGGATCCATCAACCAGCAAGATCTGTGCTCTGACCTCAGCAAACGCGAAACTATTTCCGATTTGAGCAGCATCAACGCGAGGCTTTCCAACTCCAACGCTCTGACCTCGGTAACCGCGAAACGGTCGTGACAAGATCCCAAGAATCTATTTCTGATCCGGGGCAGATCTATTTCGCGGGGATCCCGGCGGCCAGCGGAAATGCCCTCTGACCTAGGGTTTTGGAGAACCCGCGCAGGCCCCACGAGGGCGGAGCGGGCGCGTAACGCGGTGCGTAAGTACCCGGACTACCAATTCTAGGTGGTCCACCCCTGTTTCTAGGGTGGCTGAGAGGTCTCCGGCACCGTCTAAGCCCGTCGGGGCACCCACGCAGAAGAAGCGCCACGGCCTGCGCGGACCCGTAATAGGCAAGTCAGTACTTGCATGTTACCATCCGCGCTGGTGGCCGACGTCTACAAAGCCCTCGCAGATCGGACTCGTCGAATCATCCTCGACGAGTTGGCCGAGCGCGATGGCCAAACACTGTTCGAGATTGGAGCACGGCTGGCCTCCAAGCATCAGCTGAGCTCGACCCGCCAGGCGATCTCTCAGCACCTCGGTGTCCTGGAGGAGGCCGGCCTCGTCACGTCCAGACGTGAAGGCCGCTACAAGTACCACTTCTTTTGACCCGGCACCGCTGTCCGAGATCAGCCAACGGTGGCCACAAGAAAGGACCGAACAATGAAGATCGCGTTTGCCAGTGTGTACGTCGATGACCAGGTCAAGGCCATGGACTTCTACACCAGCATCCTGGGGTTCCAGGAACACTCCAACATTCCCGTCGCTGACGACTTCTGGATGACAGTCGTGTCGCCTGACGCCCCCGACGGGCCCCAGCTCCAGCTCGACCCGGGCGGCCACGCCGCCGTGAAGCCCTACCGCAAGGCCATGGTCGACGATGGCATCCCGCTGGCCCAGTTCGCCGTCGACGACGTCGAAGCCGAACACGAGCGGCTGACCGAGGCCGGCGTCACCTTCACCACGCCCCCGATCGACGTCGGCGAGGTCTGGATCGCCGTGTTTGACGACACCTGCGGCAATCTCATCCAGATCATCTCGGAGAAGAAGTAGACCGACTTCACGCACGTGATGGCGTGCTGCGGAGGACCCCGGCCATGAGGATTGAACTAATCGGCGTGTTCGTTGACGACCAGGCGGAAGCCCTGGCGTTCTATACCGACGTGCTCGGATTCCAGAAGCGCCGAGACATTCCGCTTGGCCAGGACTCCTGGCTCACGGTCGTCTCGCCCGACGACCCCGACGGGCCCGAGGTGCTGCTCGAGCCATCACATCACCCGGCCGTCAAGCCCTACCGCGACGCCCTGATGGCCGCCGGCATCCCGGTGGCCCAGTTCCTCGTCGACGACGTGGCGGCCGAGCACGAGCGCCTAACGGCGGCTGGGGTCACGTTCACCCAGCCACCGATCGATGTCGGCGAAGCGTGGATCGCCGTGTTTGACGACACCTGCGGCAACCTCATCCAGATCGTCTCAGTCAAGCCCTGAGGGCAACCTGGTCTACGACGGTGCAGGATCTCGAAGTCAATCAGCAAGCGGCAAGAGCGTTGTCCAACTCGTCCATGGTGTTGACAGTCGTGTCGGCTTGGCCGGCTCGCCGAAGTTGCTCCTCTGGCTTCACGAGTCCGTTGGTGCGATCGAAGACGTTGCAATGCACGATGTAGCCGAACCCTGCCTGCCGGGCACCCGCAAGCTCGTCGGACGACCCGTTCCCGACGTAGACCGATTCGCCTGGCTCGATCCCGAGTTGTCTGGCCATCCACCGGTACGGCTTCAGATCGGGCTTCATCGCCCCGATGTCGCAGGATCGCCCGAACACGGTGACGTGACGCGCCAGCGGCGACTCGCCCCAGCATCGAACTTCCCGCTCATGGCAGTTGCTCAGCACCCCGATCAGTCGCCGGCGTGCCAGTTTCGCCACCAGCTCGACGATCCCGGGTTCCGGCGAACGCAGCGCCTCGTCCTGGCATATGCCGAGAATGTCATCGACGCTTGCCCGCTCGTCTGCGGTGAGCGGGTCCCGCTCTTCCTCACAGAAGCGCTCCACCAGCTCAACGGGATCGATCGGCGTCGTCTCTCGCTCAACATATGTCGCTGACCAGAACGCGCCGAACCTGTCACGATCCAAGCCACAGACTTCAGCAACCGCCTCCACCCTATGGAACCCGGGCGAACGAAACCGCTCTGGATCTACCAGCGTGTGAAACAAGTCAAAGACGAAAGCACTCCCCGCGGCCATCAGTTCAGTCTGCCCAAGACCGGCGCGACCCCGCGCGAGGACATGGCAGTGAACAGTCCAAGATTCATGCTCCGACCTAGGGGTTCGCGCGCTCGAGCCAGAAAACAACGTTCCAGGATTTTGCTAAACCCGTTCCAAACCTCTCAGAGCCGGAGCCTCTGACCTAGGGGTTTCCAATTCGCGCATGTTCCCCGAGGGCAGGGCGTGCGCGAAATGAGGACGCGCGGACGCCGGATGGGCGCGCAGGGACGCGTTGGGTCCGGTAGTGCCGCAGCTTGAGCAGAATCAGGCGGCTAGCGGGATCGTCTCTTCGCCAGCGGGCGGACGCTGCGGGCTGGGGGAGCCGGTGGTCCGTTGGCGGTAGGCAGCCTGAGCGGTGACGAGCCACCGCATCTGATATGTGAGGATGTAGAGCCGCGTGCCCGTCAACCGGTCTTCGCTGGTGACGGGGGCTAGACAGCGGAGGCCGTAGCATGCACTGCCCGTGCAGAAGCCACCTACTCCGTTCCTTGAAGCCGCGCTCGATGCCGTCAGAGAGCTGGATTGCATTGCACCCAGCCTCAGTTGTGCAACACCGGCTGTCGGGTCACCGGCAGGGAATGAGACCATCGTCGCCAACCAGTCCGATATTGACCCGCAGACAGATCTTGTTTCCATTCCAGGGGTCTGCCTTCATCTCCGCCTCAAGCTCTGCGCCGCGCGGGAACACTTGCTCGCTTGCATATGGCTAGTTCGCTCAGGAGCCGAGCGAACCCTGTTGAATCCGGTACAGGCCTTGACGAGAAGCGCGTTGGAGGCGTCCGCAACCTGCATATGGCTATGCAGCAACCAGATCACTGGGGAAGAACGCCTGCGCAGGTTCAGCCAGCTTCATCTCAGGTCCGCATACACCTGCTTGAAGGATGAGGGCTTCGACGCCACGAATCGCCCAGATCCTGCGACCGCCCATGCGGACATCGTCCTTACCTGGGACGAGTGCCAGACCCTTATCAATGAAGTGAAGGCCCGCGGTTGGGTGTGCAGGAAGGGCAAGCACAAGGGCAAGATGCCTACGATCAGTCGGTGGGTAGCGGAGCTGCCCAAGTACTCTCACATGGTGCAGGATGCGGCCACCGTCGTCTCGTTGCCTGCGGAAGGAATGAGAGCCATCTACTCGATGTCCAGCAGGTCAGTGCACACCGATCCGGTGATGGTGGCAGGCGGTTCTACCGAAGAAGAGGAACAGGCACGCTTGTCCATGGCCCTAGATGCGACCATCACAGCCTTGATGTTCTACGGATTGGCGTGGAAGCTCATCGCTAGCTGGTGCTCCGTTCCCTATCCGGAAGATGAGATGCAGGAGCACTTTGCTCGGTTGCGACAGTCTGCGCAATAACGAACGCTGGAAGCCCCACCAAGCACCTCACCTACGACACGCAGATAACGGCCGTCGGCCGCTGTCAACCATCCTCGCTTCGTGGTCGTGCAGGGCACCACCACGATCGCGTGTTGCCGGAACTTGAGCACATCATCGGAGGTGACGACGATGCCCGGCCGCACGAACCCCGGCTCGCCCCGCGCCGGCGACCCGAAATCGCAGCGGACGACCTCACCTGCTCGCATCGGCGACATCGCTCGCTGACGCATCGAGCACTGCCTCGGCGTCAACATCGAGCGGAGCGCTGGCGAGCTGAGCCCCGATGATGCGACGACGTCCCCGGTCGTGTAGTTCAAGCTCGCGGAGACCGCGATCGGTTACCGAGTACATCCACGGGCCGGGCACGTCGGCGTCGACAAGCTCTGAGATTCTGTTCCAGTGTTTGCTCAGCACTGCGAGGCTCCTGTCGGTCGACTGGCTGCCCTTGCCCGTTAGCACGAACCCTCGTATCCGATGACGAACCCAGAGGCGCTTCTCGACCGGTCTGTATCGGATCCTGCCGTCACGCGACAGGACGACAAGGCCAAGCCGCCCTACGACCTCAAGCCACTCATCGTCATTGGCGCCCCGGGGCACTTCAGGGAGACGCGAGTGCCCGGGATGCACGACACCTCCGTAGAGGCCGTCGAGTGCGCGCGCCAGTCCTATGTCTGTCTCATCGGCGAAGAACCGGACGTTCACCGAGACGAACGCGGCGGTTGGGCGGCCTAGGCCGCCAGCGTGCGCTGCTGCTCGTAGTACGCGATTGCGGCACCGACCAGGTGGCGCTTCATCTCGTAGGTCGCCGAGATCTGGGCAAGCGGCTCGCCGGCGTCGTGAAGCTCCCAGAGCCGCTCCACGGCCACACCCTCCACCGAGGGCCGACCAAAGCGCACCAGAGGATCGATGACAACGGGCGTGGTGCGCCCCGCCGGATGCAGGCGGCACACATCACCGTCATCAGGCGGATCGAATGCGACCTTCTTGAAGAATCGCTCCGCCTCCCTGGCCAGCATCACGGTCTGGCCGCTGCGCACCACGATCGCGATCTGCTCGGGCAGATCGCTGTCCTCCTGCAGCTTCATCACTAGCTCCTTGCCCCCCACGAACGGCTTGGCGGTGGCCAGCGGGTAGGGGGTTTGAAACTCCTCTCGGAGAGCCTCGATTACGGGGCGCAGACGTTGCAGCGGCACTCCCTTGCGCCGGTACTCCCTCAAGTAGCCGAGCTCGACGAACTCCCCCCAGCTGACGACGTTGTCGCCCGTCGAACTAGGCCGCACGACAGGCGGATAGCGCACACCCTTGCGCTCATAGCCGTCAAGCCAGGCACGGGTACGGCTCCAACTGAGCCCGAGCAACGCAGCCGCGTCGGATACGCCGTAGACCGGCCTGTGAAGTACCGAGACTCGTGCTCCGTTCACGCCCGCACTATAGGCCGACGGGCAGGAAGCCCGAACGATTTCGGCGCCTAGTTTCAAGGCGCTAGAGGTGGCCCCTCTCACTGGTCTGCGCCTCATGCTGGTCCACACCAAGGACCGCCGACACGACCGCCTCGACGAGACCCACGACCGCATCGACCGCATCGAGGACCGATTCGTGTCGCTTGAGAACCGGGTCATCGAAATAGACCGCAAGCTGACCGCGCTGATCGCCCACCTCAACGCAACCGACGAAGTGGACAACACCGGCCAAATACACCCTCTACCTCAGCATCCGCTACCCCCCCCCGGCCTGCCTACTGCCGCGCTGGTGCGTCGGACGCTCTGGACGGGCTCAGAGCCTTGAGGGTTCGTCAGCCGATCCGTCCATGGTGAGAAGCGGCCTGTACAGATCGGGGCGTCTATCTCGAAACAACCCCCACGCCGCTCGATCACGGTCGGCGCCCTGGGGATCGACCGACGCTGTGATGATCTCATCGTCATCGGTGCCCGCCTCGGCGATGACGGTTCCGAAGTGGTCTGTGATGAACGAACGGCCCCAGTAGGTCGTACTGTGGCCGCCGCTGGCCGACTCGGTGCCCACACGGTTTGCGGCGACTACCGGAACCATGTTCGAGGCCGCATGGCCACACATTGCCGTGCGCCAGTGATCGTGGCAGTCCGAGCCGATCGCGGTCGGATAGACCAGCAACTCAGCACCTCGCAGGCTCATGACACGGGCAGCCTCCGGAAACCACTGATCCCAGCAGATGCAACAACCGATCCGCCCGGCGGCCGTGTCGAAGACCCCGAATCCCGTGTCTCCCGGGGATGTGTAGTACTTCTCGTAGCACGTCGGAGGCCCCAAAGGCATGTGCGACTTCCGGTAGGTACCGGCGATAGTGCCGTCGGCATCGACTACGGCTGTCGTGTTGAAGTAGGCCTGCCCGGCCTGCTCGAAGAAGTTCACCGGAATGACGACGTGAAGCTCGCGTGCCAGCTCCTGCATGTAGCCGACGGTTCGACTGGACTCGAGCGTCTCTGCCAGTTCAAAGAAGTCTTCGCGCCAACCGAAGTTGTAGAAGAGCTGGTGCGCTACCAGCTCCTGTAGCACGACGATGTCGGAGCCTTCTTGCGCCGCCCGGCGGACGAGTTCACCCGCGCGGTCAAGATTGCCCGCTGGATCGGGACCGCACGCCATCTGAATGGCCGAGATCGTGACAGCCATGCGGCTCACGAACCCCGTTTAGCGTTGCCGCATTGATGCCGCACGCGAGTCATCGACAGATCTCGTCGGCCTCCGCTGGTCGGACGATCAATGCCCACCGGACGACAACGTAGTCGGAGAGCTCAGGGGAGGCGGTCTAACCACGAGCTACCCCACAGCCGTCGCAGGCGTTGCTCAGGTCTCTCGAGGTCACGCCGATGAGCGACATGATGCTGGCGATCAACGTATGGCGCTTGAAGGGCTCCCTGAGCACAATCCAAGCGATCGTATTGCGCAGGCTCTGACCCTTGAGGGATATGGTCACCGGCCGTGGCGAGGGGGAACTATGTGGCGCTGCTGCGGGGAATCAATGTGGGCGGCAAGAACATCGTTCGCATGGCCGACCTGCGGGCCGCGTTCGAGGACGCCGGGCACGAGGCAGTCAGCACCTACATCCAGTCCGGCAACGTGCTATTCGAGTCCGACGGGCCGCCGGCAGCGCTGGAACGCGACATCGAGACAATGCTCGAAAGCACGTTCGACCTGTCGCTCGTCGTGGTGGTGCGCTCGCACCGGCAGCTCCGCAACGTCGTCACCCGGGCACCGGACAACTTCGGCGCCGCGCCCGACATCCATCACTCCGATGTGATCTTCCTGAAGGCGCCGCTGACGAGCCGTCAAGCTCTGCGAGCCGTCGAGTTGCGCGACGGCGTCGACCAGGCGTGGCCCGGCGGCGGGGTGCTCTACTTCTCGCGCCTCAGCGAGCGGTTGTCGCAGAGCCGGATGAGCCGGATCGCCAGCACCCCGCAATACCAGAACATGACCATCCGCAACTGGAGGACGACGACCAGGCTGCTGAGCCTCCTCGACGAGCGGAGCGCCACTCAGGGCGCTTAGGGCAAGGACCCGCGCTGACCGTCGCGGCGCAGCCGCTGAATCGTTGGTCAGCGCGGGCGTCGTGCGCGGGCCCATAGCCAGCGCACCCCGCCGACGCATGTCGCTGCCAGCGTCGCCACCAACAGCACCCACTTGACCAAGGTGAACACCGCGGCCGGCCAAGCCAGCGGGGACGGCGCGCCGTCGTGGCTCAGCGCCAGCGCCGCGACGGTGATGTTCTCCAGCACATCGGCCAGGGCGACCGCCAGCGGCAGCAGATACAGCGGCGCCCCGCCTCGAAACAGCCGGAACAGCAGGACCGCGAGCAGCAGGCCGTAGGCGGCCGGATAGACCATGTCGATGGTGAGCGCCGTCGCCGCATAGACGGCCCTCGCACTCGCGTCTAGCCGGTCGAGGGCGTCGAACAGGTCGGCCGCGTCTTCGGGCGTGTACCAGCCCCGACTATCGAGCAGGTCCAGGCCCGCCAGCCGCGCCTGCCGCCAGGCGAGGCCCGCCACGCAGCCGACGACACCCACCAATGCCGCGACCACGGTTCGCCGGGTCGCCCATCGCTCCACTGCAACACCGATCGAGAACGCCATCAGACCGATCCCCCTAACGATTCACCTATCGCCCATATGTCTATGTCATCCGTGAGAAGTCAAGGAGGTATCGCTACCTGTCAGCGCCGTTAGCCTCGCCGCGTGAGCAGCGTCATGCCCGGGGTACGGCCTGATTGGGTGTCGGACGAGTTGTTTCCCTTTGAGAGTCGCTTCTTCGCAACGCCCCGCGGCCAGACCATGCACTATGTGGATGAGGGCTCGGGGGAGCCGGTCGTCTTCGTGCACGGCAATCCGGCCTGGTCGTTCGAGTTCCGACACCTGATCACGGGACTGCGCTCGGAGTTCCGCTGCGTCGCGCCCGATCACATCGGCTTCGGGCTCTCGTCTCGCAGCGACCGCAAGGACGACCACCATCCGGCCGCGCACGCCGAGGCACTCGCGACGCTGTTGGACGATCTGGCCCTACAGGACATGACGCTGTTCTTGACGGACTGGGGCGGACCGATCGGGCTCGACTTCGCCCGCCGGAACCCGGATCGTGTCAAGGGGCTGGTCATCGCCAACACCTGGTGCTGGTCGGTGAATCGCGACCCTCACTTCTGGTTCTTCAGCAGGATGATGGCGAGCCCGCTGGGGCAGTACCTCATCAAGCGAGCGAACTTCTTTGTCAACGGCGTCATGCCTAGGGCGGTCGGGAACAAGGAGGTGATGACTTCCGAGGTGATGGAGCACTACCGCAACGCCCAGCCCAGCGCGGCGGCCCGCGCCGCCAACGCCGCGCTGCCGGGCCACATTGTCGGCGCCACCGGCTGGCTTCAGGAGATCTGGCAGGACCGCGCCGCCTTCTGCGGCAAGCCGACACTCATCTTCTGGGGCTCCAAGGACATCGCCTTCCGGACGAAGGAACTCGACCGCTGGCGATCAGAGCTCACCGACGTCGAGGTGCACGAGTTCGCCGACTGCGGCCACTTCGTCGCTGAGGAGGCGCCCGAGCGGGTCCTGCCGGCTCTGCGAGCGTTCTTGGGATAGAAACGCGTGGTGCAGTCCCATTTCACTCATGAATTGTTCGAGTTCCTTCTCGAGTTGCGGGCCAACAACAACCGCGAGTGGTTCGGTGAGAACAAGGGCCGCTACGAGCAGCACCTCAAAGAACCGCTGCTGGCGTTCATCGAGGACTTCGAGCCCTACCTGCACTCGATCAGCGAGCACTTCGTGGCCGATACCCGGGCCAACGGCGGCTCCATGTTCCGGATCTACCGGGACGTGCGCTTCTCCAAGGACAAGACGCCCTACAAGACCCAGGCCGCGGTCCAGTTCCGCCACGAGGCCGGCAAGTCGGTCCACGCGCCGGGCTTCTACCTGCACCTGGCCCCCGGCGAGGTCTTCGCAGGTGTAGGCCTGTGGCGGCCCGACACAGCCGCGCTGGGGCGGATCCGCGAGCGCATCGTCGTCGATCAGGCCGGTTGGGAGGCGGCGGTCACCGATCCCGGGTTCGTCGAGGAGTTCGACCTGGAGGGGGACTCGCTGAAGCGCCCGCCCAAGGGATTCGACCCCGAGCACCCGCGCATCGAGGACCTCAAGCGCAAGGACCACGTTGCCACCTGCATCTTCGACGAGGAGGAGGTCACCCAACCGGGATTCATCGACGACTTCGCCGACGCCTGCCGTATGGCCTCGCCCTACATGGAGTTCCTGACCCAGGCAGTCGGCCTGCCCTACTGAGGGCGCGCCTGACCGGCCCGCGCTCAGCACGCGGTCGGACATTCCCGGACATGTCTTCAGCTGCCTGAGTAGATGTCCGTTCTTGTCCGACACGGGCGGCCCGGAGACGGCACAATGGGTGAGTGCGATCCGGGGCGATGCAAGTGGAGGCGGTCTCCACCACCGGCATCTACTGCCGGGCCGAGTGCTCGGCCCGGCCGCTAGCCCGCAACACCGCTCGGTACCCCAACTCGGTCGCCGCCGAGGCCGCCGGCTACCGGCCCTGCCTGCGGTGCCGGCCCGAGCGCAGAGCCGGATCACTGGCGGGCCTCGATGCCCCCGAACCGGTGGCCGCCGCGCTGCTGCGAATCACCGACGGCTTCCTCGATGACCACGACGAGCACACACTCGCCTCTCACGTGGGCTACAGCGCCCGGCATCTGCGACGGCTGTTCGAACTGCACATTGGCGCCACGCCGAGTGCCATCGCCCGATCCCGGCGCGCCCACTTCGCCCGCCGGCTGATCGACGAGACCGACCTGCCGTTCGACGCCATCGCGAGGGCGGCCGGTCTCGGCGGACCGAGGCAGCTGCACCGGGCCATGACCTCCCTCTTCCGGTTCACGCCCAGCCAACTGCGCTCGAAGCGCAGGCGGGGCGAACGGCCCGGCATCGACGGCGGCCTGGCGCTGTCTGTCCCCTACATGGCGCCCTTCGACTTCAGCGCGTTCCTGGCCCACCACGCTCCACGTGCGATACCCGGCGTGGAATCCGCCAACGGCACCTATGTGCGCTCCATCAGCGTGTGCGGTCACGGCGGCATCGCCGAAGTGGACGACGCGGCCGACGGCGAGCATCTGCGGCTGCGGCTGCACCTGCCGACCTACGACTCGATCATCGACGACGTGCACCGCGCCCGCGCCCTGCTGGGCACCGACGCCGACCCCGACCGTCCGGCCGTGCTGCAAGACGATCCGGTCATTGGTCCGCTGATGCGAGCCGCACCCGGCTTGCGCGTGCCGAGATCGTGGGACCGGTTCGAGACAGTCATCAGGATCGTGGCCGGTCAACAGGTCTCGGTAGTGGCGGCGTCGACTATGTGCGGCCGCATCGCCCGGCGTCTCGGCGTCCCCCTCAGCATCGCCGACACGACGGTCGACGAAACGGCACGCGACCAAGCATCGCCAGTCCCGCACCGGCCACCCCCGGGCCCCCTCCCCACCCACCTGTTC
>VYCM01000109.1 GCA_009843915.1 Acidimicrobiaceae bacterium
CCCCAACCTTCTGATCCGTAGTCAGATGCTCTATCCAAATTGAGCTACGAGCGCTGGGGAATCGTCAGTGTACGTCGCGGTAGCGCCGGGAAGCTACGGCTTGGGACCGGCGTCCTCGGGAGCTGGTGGGTGACGGTGCTGGTCGCCGCGTCCGCTATACACATACGGTCACCCCGAAGGGAGCCCGAGTGACCCGCAAGCCCGACCCGTTCACCGTCCCGTTCGGGACCGTCTTGTGCGACTGGATGACCACCGCTCGCGCCGACGGCGGTGGTTACGTCTACGGCGGGTCACCCGAGCCCTACCGGGACCACGTGATCAGCCCGGCCGCGCACGCGCTGCACTACGCCAGCGCGATCTTCGAGGGCCTCAAGGCCCATCGCCAGAGCGACGGTTCGCTGGCAGTGTTCCGCCTCGACCGTCACATCCAGCGGATGGCGACCAGCGCGGCGCTGCTGCGACTGCCCGAGATCGATCCCGGCACGCTGCGCCGGATGATCATCGACGCGGTGGAGGCCAACGCGCCGGAGGTCCCCGATCCGCCGGGCTCGCTGTACATCCGCCCGACCCTCGTCGGCACCGATCCTGACATCGGCGCGGCCGCCCGCCCGTCCCGCAGCGCCCTGCTGTACGTGGTGAACAGCCCGGTCGGCGACTATTTCAAGGGCGGAGTGCGGCCGCTCACCCTGCTGTTGGAGACGTCGGTGCCCCGCACCGTGCCCAAGTTCGGCATGGTCAAGTGCGGCGCCAACTACGCCATGGCCTTGGGCGTGACTCTGGACTCGATGGCCGCCAGCGAGGCAATCGACCAGATCCTGTTCGCCACCGACAACGACATCACCGAGACGGGTGCCGCCAACTTCTTCCTCGCCGACGATGAGCGGGTGGTCACCCGGCACTTGGACGAGTCCTTCCTGCACGGGATCACCAGGGCCTCGGTGATCGAGCTGGCCGATCACCTCGGCTACCAGGTTGAGGAACGCACGATCCATCCCGACGAGTTGGTCGACTGGGCCGAGCGGGGTGAGGCCTTCCTGACCGGCACGGCCGCGGTCCTGGCGCCGGTGGGCAGCATCGTCCACGACGGCGAGACGCTCAAGTTCGGCGGTGGGCAGCCGGGCCGCAACGCGATGAGGCTGCGTCAAGCGCTCGTGGACATCCAGGTGGGAGCGGCACCGGACCCGTTCGGCTGGCGCACCCCGGTCCGGGGCTGAACCGACGCCACGAACTCTCGATCCCGGTCCCGACCCGAAATTGCCTGATAGGGCCGCTCCGCGGCCCTATCCTGCTGGCACGGCTTCGCATTCTGTGGTGCTGGTGGTGTCGATCGACGGGTTGGCGCCGCGCCATGTCACTCGCGCCACCATGCCCGCCCTCACCACCCTCGCCCTCGAAGGGGCTTCCTGCTTCACGTCTCGCACCGTCACCCCGCCGACGACGCTGCCGGTTCACGCGTCGATACTGCGGGGCGTCGACCCGTCCACCCACGGGTTGTACAGCAACACACCGGCACCACTGCGCACCGACGCTCCCTCGTTCCTTCAAGCGGCCCGCGACGCCGGCCGGTCGACCGCGATCTTCATCAACTGGCTGCCATTGGACGCGGTGATCGAGCGGGAGGCGGCCGGGCAGCGGTTCGTCATCGACGGCGGCTATGACCCCGACGAGGACCGCCGCTGCGTAGACGCGGCCGTCGCGGCCGTGGCCGACGGCTGCTGCGACGTTGTGTTCGTCTACCTGGTGCGTCCCGATCTCGCCGGTCACGCCTGCGGCTGGGACAGCGCCGAGTACGCGGATGCGGTCGTCCGGTCCGACACGGAACTGGCCCGGTTGCTTGAGGTAGCAGGCCCGGAGGCGGCTGTGCTGGTGACCACCGATCACGGGGGTCTCGGCACCGGCCACGCCGACGAGGTTCCCGACGTGATGGAGACGTTCGTCGTATTGCGGGCGCCGGGCCGGGTTCCGGCCGGCTCGGGCTGGCCGGCCGCGTCGCCGCTGGATGTCGCTCCCACGGTCGCCGGCCTGTGCGGCTTCGCGCCCGATCCCCGTTGGGAGGGATCGTCGCTGCTGGGTCGGGAGCTTCCGCTGGTGGAGGTCGTGTTGGACCTGCTGGCCGCCATGGCCCAGGAGACCTACGGCGAGCGGTTGACGATACTCGACCACGCGCTGCAGTCAGCGGCGCTCGCCGCGTCGGACGGTGCCGGTGACGAGATGGTGCTCGCCTGCCTCCTGCACGACCTAGGTCACGTCCTCGGCCGGGCCGACCAGTGGGGTCTGCCCGGCCATGCCGAGGTCGGGGCCCGGGCCCTGCAGCCGGTTCTGTCTCCCGCCATCGTCGAGCCCATCCGGGGCCACGTCACCGCCAAGCGGTACCTCGTGGCCGTCGAGCCGGCCTACCACGACCGCCTCAGCCTCGCTTCGAGGATGTCGTTGACCGAACAGGGAGGCCCGCTGGCGGCCGGCGACGCCGAGGCGTTCGCCGCGGGTGCCTTCGCGGCGGAGGCGATGCGGCTGCGGGGCTACGACGACGGAGGCAAAGTCGACGGCCTCGTAGTCCCCGCGCTCGAGACCTACCGGGGCCTGATAGCCGCCGCCCTCAAGCCGCAGCGTCCGGTCGACCCCTCGTGGGCACGGGATGCCTGCTCTTGCGCCTCATGCCGCGACCCGGGCAACGGACAGCACTTGATCGATGCCTCCGTGCTCGACGGGTGGACGGTGGTCCGCACCGACCGGACCGGCGACGAGCTGACCGTCACCCTCCACCACCGTTCGGGCGAGCGGCACGTCTGCCACATTCCCACCGCAGAACTCGGCGACCTGCCCGCAGAGCCGTGGGGACCGGCGTTCGCCGAGCAGCTGCGCGCCGGCAGCACGAGCTGGACCGGTGATCATGGCGCGCTCGTCGATCAGCTGGCCCGGCGGGGCATCGCCCTGCTTCACGACTGCGGCGTCGAGCCGGGAACGGTCCTGGAGGTCGGCAACACGATCGGGTTCGTGCGAGAAACCAACTACGGCGCACTCTTCGACGTCGTCGCCGAACCCGACCCCGTCAACCTCGCCTTCACGCCGCTCGCCCTTCACGCCCACACCGACAACCCCTACCGGGAGCCGTGCCCGACCGTGCAGCTGCTGCACTGCCTGGCCGCGGCGAACGACGGCGGCTCCAGCCGGTTCGTCGACGGCTTCGCCGCCGCTGAGATGCTCCGAGCGGAGGATCCGGCCGCGTTCGAGACGCTCACCACAACCGACGTCACGTTCCGCTATCGCAGCACCGGCGTGGATCTGCAGGCCCGGCGTCCCCTGATCGAACTCGACTGCGACGGCGCCGTGCGGGCCGTGAGCGTCAACAACCGCTCAATGGAGCCGCTAGGGGCCGACCGAGCCGACGCGGTGACGTTCTACGGCGCCTACCGGACGTTGGTCGATCTCCTCGATCGCGACGACGTCGGGATCGAGATCACCTTGCGGCCCGGCGAGCTGGTGGCGTTCGACAACCGCCGCGTGTTGCACGGTCGGCGGGCATTCCCGGTGACCGAGCGCCGGCACCTGCAGGGCTGCTACATCGACATCGACGCCATCCGTTCGGCGGCACGACAGGCGGGCATCGGTCGGTAGCGGAGCCGTCGCAGCGCGACCAGAGGATCAGGCGCCCCAGTGGGAGCGGCCGAAGCAGTAGCCCACCGACCTGATCGTCTGGATCAGGCCGGCGTGCTCTTCACCCAGCTTGGCTCGCACCCGGCGAACATGGACGTCCACCGTTCGGGCCCCGCCGAAGTAGTCGTACCCCCAAACCCGGCTCAGGAGGTCCTCGCGGGTGAAGACCTTTCCGGGCCGCGCCGCCAGGAACCGCAACAGCTCGTACTCCATGTACGTGAGGTCCAGGGGCTGGCCCGCGATGGCGGCCTGGTAGGTGTCGAGGTTCAACACCAGCTCGCCGAAGGTGACCGTCTCGGGTTCCGATCCGGCCGACGACCGGCGGACCAGCAGGTGGCTGAGGCGTGCTTCGAGTTCCCCGTGGGCCGGCGGCCAACGGCAGAAGTCGTCAAGCAGATCGAGATGGGTCTCCAGTTCGGCGATGCTTCGGTGGCTCACCACCACCAGCACGCCGACTGGCCCCTCGGTGTCCCGTAGGGTCCGGCAGAACCCGAGCGCGGCCTGCCTCGCTGCGGCCCCGTCGCCAACAGCCACGACCGCGGCGGCGTACCGGCCCCCGCTGCCGGACCCGGCTCGAAGGAGGTCCTCGGCACCGTTGGCCCCACTCCAGGAGTACCCGGCCACATCGAGGGCCTGGGCCAACTCCGGTGGTGGAGGGTCGGGATGGACGATCAGCAGCCGGTCAGTCAAGCCGCCATCACCAACGGGGCAGGTAGCGCTCCAGTTCCCAGGGCGTGACCTGGGTCCGGTAGCTGTCCCACTCGGCGCGCTTGTTGCGCAGGAACCACTCGAAGATGTGCTCGCCCAGCGTGTCCCGCACCAGCTGCGACTTCTCCATCACGTCGAGCGCCTCGTCGAGGGAGCGGGGCAGCAGCTCCACACCGCTCCCGGTCCGGTCGAGGGACGGGTCGAACAGGTTGTGAGTCGTCTCGTCGGGCAACTCGTAGCGGTGCTCGATGCCTCGCATTCCTGCAGCCAGCAGCAGCGCGAAGGCCAGGTACGGATTGCAGGCTGGGTCCAGGGCCCGGTACTCGATGCGGGTCGACTCGGGCTTGGCCCGCCGGTGCCGCGGCACCCGCACCAAGGCAGAGCGGTTGTTGCGGGCCCAGACCACGTGCTGGGGCGCTTCCGACGCCTCGCCCAGCCGCTTGTAGGAGTTGACCAGCTGGTTGGCCACCGCGGTGATCTCCCGGGCATGGGTCAGCACGCCGGCCATGAAATGGCGCCCGACGGGGGAGACCCCGGCACCGTCGTCGGCGTCGTGGAAGGCGTTGGCGCCCTCGCGGAACAGCGACATGTGGGTGTGCATGCCCGAGCCCTGCACGCCGTTGAGCGGCTTGGGGATGAACGTGGCGTAGGCGCCGTGGGCCATGGCGATGCGCTTCACCACCAGCCTCAGCGTCATCACGTTGTCGGCCATCTCCAGGGCCTCGGTGTAGCGCAGATCGATCTCGTGCTGGCTGGGGCTGTCCTCGTGGAACGAGTACTCGACGCCGATGCCCATGGCCTCGAGCATGTGCAGCGTGCTCCGGCGCAGGCCGCTAGCGACGTCGAGAGTGGTGAGGTCGAAGTACGACGCTTGGTCCAGGGGCTGGGGCCGGCCGTCGGCCGGGTCGTCGGACTCGAAGTAGAAGAACTCCACCTCGGGCGCCGTCATGAACTCGTATCCCTGCTCTCGGGCCGCGTTGACAGTGCGGCGCAGGACCTGCCGGGGATCGCCGTCGAAGGGGAGCCCGCCGACCGTCTCGATGTCGCAGAACATGCGGGCCGTCGGCTCGCTGGCGTCGGCCCATGGCAGCAGCTCGAACGTGGCCGCGTCGGGCCTGGCCAGCACGTCGGCCTCGTTGACCCGGCTGAACCCGTCGATCGCGGACCCGTCGAACTCCACGCCCTCGCTGAAGGCATCCTCGAGCTCGGCCGGCGATATGGCCACCGACTTGAGCTGCCCGAGCACGTCGGTGAACCAGAGCCGGACCAGGCGGACGCCGCGCTCTTCCGACGTCCGAAGCACGTAGTCCTGCTGGCGATCCATGGTCCCCGAGGGTAGGCCCTTGAGCCGGGGCCTCTGCCGGCGTTAACGCAATATTCACAATCGGGCAACAGGCGCGAAACAAAGTCCCACCAGATTGCCCTGCGACAAGCGTCCGGCTCCTGCTGGACGCGTGCACGCAACTAGGAGGCGTCGTGACTTATCGGGCTGAGTACTTGTGGATTGACGGCGTTGAGCCGGTGGGTGCGATCCGCACCAAGACGAAGATCCTCCAGAACGACGAATCCCCTCCGATCTGGGGCTTTGACGGTTCTTCCACCAATCAGGCCACGGGCGACAACTCCGATGTGGTGTTGAAGCCGGTGTTCACCTGCGGTGACCCGGTTCGCGGCGGTGACAACATCCTGGTGCTGTGTGAGACGCTGCTCACCCATGATCTGTCGCCGCATCCCACCAACCGGCGGGCCGAGTGTGTGGCGGTGTATGAGAAGTACAAAGACCAGGCTCCGCTGTTCGGGATGGAGCAGGAGTACACGCTCTTGGACGCCACCACGCGGTGGCCGGCCGGCTTCCCCCCGGCGGGCTTCCCGCCGCCGCAGGGCCCGTACTACTGCGGGGTCGGTGCCGGCCGCATCTCCGGTCGTGACCTCATCGAGGAGCACACCACCGCGTGCATCCAGGCCGGTTTGACCATCGCCGGGACCAATGCCGAGGTCATGCCGGGCCAGTGGGAGTTCCAGATCGGACCCTTGGACACCGTCACGGTCGCCGACCACATGTGGGTGGCCCGCTACCTGCTGTTCCGCCTCGCGGAGAAGCACGGCATCGAGGTGACCATCGAGCCCAAGCCGATGCTGGGCGACTGGAACGGCGCAGGCATGCACACCAACGTGTCCACCAAGTCGATGCGCGAGAGCTACGAGCCCATAATCGCGGCGTGCGAGGCACTTGGCATGGCGGGCAAGCCCGAGGAACACCTGGCCGGCTACGGCGCGGGCATCGAGTTCCGGTTGACCGGCGAGCACGAGACCGAGCGCTATGACCAGTACTCCTACGGGGTATCGGATCGGGGTGCCTCGGTGCGGATCCCGTGGCAGGTGGCCCGCGACGGCAAGGGCTACATCGAGGACCGCCGCCCCAACGCCAATGCGGATCCGTACTACGTGACCACCCTGCTGACGAGAACCATCTGCGAGGCACTCGTCGGCTACAACTAGCCGGCCCTTCCTAGCTCAAGGGGGTGTATCGTCACACAAGACACTGAGTGACGAGGGAGGGCTGGCGATGACGGACACCCGCTCTGCTGCCGGTACCTCGCCCAGCCCGGGGGCGAGGGGCTACGAGCCAGACGTTCCCATCACGGTGTCGCCGATACTGGACTGGCCGCCGCGGCCGGCGGCGACGCTGCGGCACATATTCTCGATGATGCTGCCCCAGGGGCTGCTCTGGGTGGGCATCGCCACGGTGGCGTGGAACTTCTTCACCCCGTCGATGGAGCGCATGGCGACCCTGAGCCCGAGATGGGTTCTGGAGATCTATGTCCGCAACGTCGTGATGTTCACCCTGGTGGCGGGAACGCTGCATGTGGCGCTGTACGTCCGGCGGGCCCAGCAGCAGCGCTACAAGTACGAGCGCCAGTGGCTGAGCACCACCAACCGGGAGTTCCTGTGGAACAACCAGACCCGCGACAACATCTTCTGGTGCCTGGTCAGCGGCTGCTCGGTGTGGACCGCCTATGAGGCGCTGACCATGTGGTTCTACGCCAACGGCTGGATCCCGCAGGTGGAGTGGAGCTCGGGGTGGCTCTACCTGTCGGCGCTCACCGTGTTCACGTCGCTGTGGTCGGTGACCCACTTCTACTTCATCCACCGGGTGCTGCACACGCGCTGGGTGTACGACCATGTCCACTACCTGCATCACCGCAACGTCAACCCGGGGCCCTGGAGCGGCCTGTCGATGCACCCGGTGGAGCACATGATGTACCTCAGCATGTTCGTGTTGTGGTGGGTGGTGCCTGCGCACCCGTTCATCCTGATCCTCACCCTGTCGTCCAACAGCATCGCCACCGCGGTGACCCACTCGGGTTTCGAGCGCTACGAGATCGGCCGGCGCGGGGGACGCTCCATGAAGGGCGCCGACTACTTCCACCACCTGCACCACCGGTACTTCGAGTGCAACTACGGCAACCGGCCCGTGCCGCTGGACAGGCTGTTCGGCACCTTCCACGACGGCACGCCCGAGGCCCACGCCCGGATGCGCCAGCGCATGAAGGCCCGCCGCGCCGCCCGAACCCGCTGAGGTATTGGCTCTACTCCAAGACAGGATCGTCGCAGGGGGTTGAGGCTGACCGAGGGTTGAATGTGCGCGGCTGTTGGACGAATCCGGCGCCTGGCCGGTCCGAGTGCAGGTAGGCGTCGATGGCGTCGGCGGTGGCTTCGGCCGCGACGCGGATGTACTCGTCGGTGGCGAACAGTCGAGCTTCGGAGGGATTGGAGAGGTACCCGTACTCGACTAGGGCGGTCACCACGGACGGGCGGCGGATCATCCCGTAGGCGTCGTCGCCCTCGGAGCGCAGGACACGCAACACGCCGGCATCGGGCAGGCCGCTCCATGCAATGTCGTCGAAGGCGGCGAGCGCAGCGGTGATCTCCTCATAGAGCAGCCCGCCGAGGCGAGCGGAGTCGGCGCGGACCTGTTCGGCTGTGCGGGACTGCACGTACACCTCGCTGCCCGGGACGCTGCTGGGGCTCCAGGTGGGGGCGTTGTGGTGGATCGACACCAGCGCGTCGGCCCCCAGAGCGTCGGCGAAAGCGGCGCGGACAGAGTGCAGGATCGAGTAGTCGCCGGTGCGGGTGGTGGCGGCGGAGATGCCGCGTTCGGCCAACTCGTCCAGGACCGCGCGGCTGAGTGTGAGGTTCAAGTCGCGCTCCACCAGGCCATTGGGTCCTACGGCGCCGGTGTCCCACCTCCCCCCATGGCCGGGATCCAGCACGATCTGGGCGCTCTCGATCGGCATACCGGCGGACACTTCGGCCGTGCCGTCGCACGGAGTCCGCACCAGGTAGCCCGCAGCGGTGCGGTCAAGGACCGCCACCGGGATCCCCGACGGGGTGAGTACCGCCGGTGGGTCGCCGCTGCCTGTGCTTGCTCCCGTCCCGTCCGCTGCGAGAGGCGGTGCTGGCTCAACGGCTGGTGGGTCTGACGGCGAGCCTGCCGCCGCGGCTTCAGCCGTCTGGGCCGGATCCGGGTCATCGGTGTCGTCGGAACACGCGAAGACGGCGAGGACGAGGAAGACGGCACCTCCCCCGAGCAGTAATGCTCGGCGGAGGTGCCGCTCCAGGCTGGCTTCGGGTGAGCGTGACCGGGCGGGTTGCCCAGCCATCAGGGTCACGTCACTGATCTGTCGGGCGCGCTCTCAACGGGTTGGCGGCTCACTGCTGGTCGGTGCCGTCGCTGGTGGCGCAGTCGGAGTGGTGGTCGGAGCCTTCGTTGCTGTGGTTGGCGGCGCAGTCGGCGTCGTGGTCTGCGCCTTCAGCGTGCTCGTGGTCCGAGCCGTCGGCGTGGTCCGAATGTTCGGCGTCGTCGTGGCCCGAACAGTCGTTGTCGTGGTCGGAGCCTCCGGTGCCGTGGTTGGCGGCGCAGTCGGCCGCGTGGGCTGAGGCGTCGTCGTGGTTGTCGGTGCACTCGGTGTTGTGGTCCGGGTCGTCGTTGCTGTGCTCCTGGATGCAGTGAGCCGTGGTCTCGGTCTCTGTCGGTGCGGTGGTCGCGGCGGTCTTGGTCTGGGCACCGGTAGCTGTGGTTGCCAGTGCTGTGGTCGGGGTCTTTGTCGCTGCGGGCGATGGGGTGGAGATCGGGTTGCTCTGCTCCGTTGTCCCGGAGGTCTCGACTGCTTGACCGCTGGCCTGGCTGAGCGGGTACAGGACGAATGCGGCCAGAGCGAAGGCCGCCGCGCTGGCCGACAGCCACTTCTTCGCGTCTCGTGGCCCCTTCGTGGCCGGCCCGAAGTCGATCTCGCGGGCGTGTTGTGGATGGTTGCGGGCTTGTTCAACGCTCATTTGGCTCTGCCTTTCGGGGGAGTTGTCCGGTTCTGAGCGTTGCCAGTATCCGAAGGGAATATGAGCGGTCGGTTATGCCCGGATCAGGGTCGCGCTATGGCTCGCGGGCGGGAAGCTCTACCGTGAAGCGGGTGCCGGTGGGCTGACGGGCGGTCACGCTCACCTTGCCTCCCATGGCCTCGGTCAGCTGGGCCACGATGGTCAACCCCAGGCCTGAGCCGGCCTCTCTGGGCCGGGGCGTGTGTCGGGCCACGTACAGGCGCTCGAACACGTGGGGCCAGTCCTCCTCGCTGATTCCGGGACCGTCGTCGTCCACTGTGATGACGGCCCGGGCATCTTCGCCCCGGTCGTGCGCCCGGTACTCCACTTGTACCATCGAGTCGGCGAACTTGAGGGCGTTCTGAACCAGGTTGGCCACCACTTGTGCTACCCGGATGGGGTCGCACCAGGCGTTGACGGGTTCCTCGTTGACCACCCGCATCTGGACGTTCCGGTCGGCCGCGCTCCGCGCGAATCCGGCGCAGACCTCTCGCCCCACCGCGACCACATCCGTCAGGTGGTATTCCAGCGTGAACTCGCGGGCATCCAGCCGGGCCAGGTCCAGCAGGTCGCCCACTAGGCGTTCCAGGCGGATCGCCTCTGAGACGATGACCTCGGCCGCCTGCTCCCGGTTGTCCGCGGTGCCGTCGGCGATGGCCTCTCCGTATCCCCGGATGGAGGTGAGCGGGGTGCGCAGGTCGTGGGATATGGACATCAGGAACCGGCGCTCCAGACTCTGGGATCGTTCCAGCGATTCGGCCATCTCGTTGATCGACGCCGACAGGTCGGTGATCTCATCCGGGCGACCCTCGCTCGCTGGTACCCGGGCGCTCAGGTCACCGCCCGCGATCAGCTGGGTGGCGTCGCGGGCCTGGCGGAGCGGCCGGGCCAGTCGACGGCTCAACATCACAGCCACAGCGGCTCCCAATGCCAGCGATATCGCCGCCGACACTCCGAACCATCGTAGGACCGCTCCGAGGAACTGATCGGCCGGGTCGGTCAGGACTACGGCGATTGTCACAGGACCGGTCTGCTCGGTCGCAGCCGCCCACGCACTGGAGCCCCGGATCCCGCTGATCGTTTCTTCGGTTCCCGAGGCCAGAGGCTGCAGGTCAGCGGGCAACACGCTCTCCGGCAAATCGCCCACGAACGCTCCATTCCGGAGGAGCAGGACGGCTACATCCATGCGATTGAGATTCTCAGCCGCCCGGACCAGGTGTGAGTTCAGGTGTGCGCTATCTCCATCCTCGTCGAAGTGGACCGTCGCCATCAGGCTGGCCAGCACGTCGGCCTCCTGCTCGAGCACCTGTTGGATCGCATTGCGGTCGGCTCGGCGCACAAGGGCCAGCGTCACCGTGCTGGCTAGCAGCAGGGCCACAGCCACCGTTCCCACTACGGCGATGAACAGCCGCCGTTGCACTCTCGTTTCCCTTCAGTCCAGCCGATAGCCCACGCCGCGCACGGTGGTGACCCGCAGGGTCTCGCCCAGCTTCTTGCGGAGTTGGAGCACATGGACGTCCACGGTTCGTTCATCGCCCACCCAGTCGTATCCCCAAACGCCGTCCAGCAGTTGCCGACGGCTGAGGGCCAGCCCCAGGTTCTCGGCGAGGTACTGCAGCAGGTCGAACTCCCGAGCGGTGAGTGACACCGGATCGCCTCTCAACCGCACCTCCCGGCGCGCAGTATCCACCTCGACCTCTCCGACTTCCAGGATCGGGGGAGAGGTTGCCCGGGACGCGCTGCCGCTGCGTCTTAGCACGGCTCGAACCCGCGCCACCAGCTCGCGGGGGGAGAATGGCTTGGTCACGTAGTCGTCGGCCCCGAGCTCCAGTCCGACGATCCGATCGATCTCACCGTCACGGGCCGTGAGCATGATGACGGGCACGTCCGAGGAGGCCCGCAGCTCACGGCAGAGTTGGATGCCATCGACGTCGCCGGGCAACCCGATGTCGAGGATGACGATCTTGGGCCTGTGCTGCTTGATGAGGTCCAAACCTGTCGAGCCGTCAGATGCCTGAAACACCCGGTAGCCGTCCTGGCGTAGGTACATGTCCACCAGGCTGGCGATGTTGGGATCGTCCTCTACCAGCACCACGACCGGTTCTTCCTCTCTTCTCACAGCTGGCCATGCTCCCACAGTCATGTGATCAAACGGTTAAGGAATATGAGGAAACGGCTAAGTGTCGGCAGCGTCGCCAGTATCGAACCCTCAATTCTCTTGGATTCGGCTACCCGGATACGCTGCGTCGCCGTGAGGCGCCTCGTGTGCTGGGCTCCACCGACGTGGACGACGAACCTATGAAGCGATTGACTGCTGTGGTCTTGGTGCTGGCATTGGTGCTGGGGTCCTGCACCTCCGGCGACAGGGGGTCCACTGGCGTGGACGGCGGTCTCTTGGACGAGGTCAGGGCCAGGGGCGAGCTGATGTGTGGGGTGTCGGGCACGACGGTGGGGTTCTCTGAGAGTCAGGCCGACGGCTCCTACGTGGGCTTCGACGTTGACTACTGCCGGGCGGTTGCCGCCGCCGTGCTGGGTGACGCCGATGCGGTGATGTTCGTGCCGTTGGCGTCCTCTGAGCGGTTCGGTGCGGTGCGGAGCGGGCAGGTGGACGTGCTGTTCCGCAACACCACTGTCACCCAGAGCCGCGACACCGCCGAGGGCGTGGACTTCGGGCCGGTGGTCTTCTACGACGGGCAGCAGTTCATGGCCCGGGCGGCGGACGGCTACTCCGAGTCCTCGACGGTGGCTGACCTGGCCGGGGCGGTGGTGTGTGTCAACGCCGGCTCCACCACGGAGTTGAACCTCACCGACGCCGCCGCCGACGCCGGGGTGCAGGTCACCGTCAGGAGCCTCGAGGGTCGCGACCTGGTGGTGGAGGACTTCGTCTCCGGTGTCTGTGACGTGATGACCAGCGACGGCTCTGGCCTGGTGGGCCGCCGGTCCACCCAGCAGCCCGAGGGTCAACAGTGGGTGATCTTCCCGCCGACCCCGATCTCGAAGGAGCCGCTGGCACCGGCCTATGCGCACGGCGACCCGCAGTTCGGCGACGTGATCGACTGGGTCGTGTACGCCACCATCATTGCCGACGAGAAGGGGGTCACCCGGGCCAACGTCGAGTCGGTGGCTGTCGATCCCCCCGACGTCGAGGTCGCCCGCCTCTTGGGGTTGGAGGGGGAGTTGCAGACTGCGATGGGTCTGGCCCCTGACGCGTTCTACCAGGTCATCAAGCAGGTCGGGAACTACAGCGACATCTTCGACCGGCACCTGGCACCGGTCGGGTTGAGTCGCCAAGGCACCGTCAACGCAAGCTGGCTAGACGGCGGCCTCATCTACGCCCC
>VYCM01000030.1 GCA_009843915.1 Acidimicrobiaceae bacterium
CGAGCGGGACTTGCGCAGGGCCGAGGAGGAATCGGCCTACCGCTCCGCGTCGGCGCTGAGCTTCGACGAGGTGATCGATCCCCGCGACACCCGCAACGCCATCCTGTCGGCCCTCGAAGTTTCGGCCCGGCGTCGCAGCCAGCCCTGCCAACCCAAGTCTCGTCCGGGCATTACCCCGTAAGGCAACCCCGGTCGAGTCGCTAGGTGATCAGGCGCTCGATGATGTGGTCGATGCAGGTTGTGAGGGCCTCGATGTCTGAGGGCTCCACCGCGGGGAACATGCCTATGCGGAGCTGGTTGCGCCCGAGCTTGCGATAGCCGTCGGTGTCGACGATGCCGTTGGCCCGCAGTGCCGCGCTGATGTCGTCGGCGCTCACCCGGTCGTCGAAGTCGATGGTTCCCACCACTCGGCTGCGGATGGCGGTGTCGGTCACGAAGGGCGAGGCGATGTCGGAGGCCTCGGCCCAGCCGTAGAGGATGTCGGCGGAGCGGTCGCTGCGACCCGCGGCCCACTCCAGACCGCCGTTGCCGTTGAGCCAGTCGACCTGACTCACGGTGAGGAACACAGTGGCCAGCGCGGGAGTGTTGTAGGTCTGGTCCTTGCGGGAGTTGTCCACCGCCAGCTTGAGGTCCAGGAACGCCGGCGTCCAGCGGCCGGAGGCCGACAGGCGCTCGATCCGTTCGATGGCGGCGGGCGACATCAGGGCGATCCACAGCCCGCCGTCGCTCGACAGGGCCTTCTGCGGTGCGAAGTAGTAGACGTCGCAGCCGGAGGGGTCGAACCGGAGCCCGCCCGCGGCCGAGGTGGCGTCCACCAGCACCAGCGCTTCGTCGTCGCCGGCCGGGCGGCGGACCTCCAGCATCACCCCGGTCGACGTCTCGTTGTGGGGGTAGCAGTAGGCGTCGACTCCGTCAGTGGCCTCGAGCGGGGGGCAGGTCCCGAAGTCCCCGACCCGCACCGACGGTTCGTCGAGATGAGGCGCGGACGCGGTCACGGCAACGAACTTGGAGCTGAACTCACCCAGCGACAGGTGGTGGCTGCGACGCTCGATCAGGCCGAAACTGGCCGCGTCCCAGAAGGCGGTGGCGCCGCCGTTGCCCATCACCACTTCGTAGCCGTCGGGCGCGCCCAGCAGATCGGCGATACCGGTCTTCAGTTGGGCCACCACGCGGCGCACCCCGGCCTTGCGGTGGCTCGTGCCGAGATAGTCGACGGCCCTGTCGGCCAGTGCCTGAGCGGCCGCGGGCCGGAACTTCGACGGCCCGCTGCCGAAGCGGCCGTCGGAGGGGAGCATCGCGGCGGGAATGGCGATGGCGTCGGGTCGGGTTGGCGCTTGCGTAGGCATCGTCCCGAAGTCTGGCACTCCGCGAGCCCCGCTCCACGCCATCGCCACGCGCAAGATCGAGAGAATGTGTCAAAGCTCCGCCGGTACGCTCGCGGCCATGACGAGCGAGCGGATCTCGAGGCGGGTCGGGGCGATCGCCCCTTCGGCCACGCTGGCGGTCACGGCCAAGGCCAGGGCGCTGCGGGCCGCGGGCGAGCGGGTCATCAGCTTCGGCGCGGGCGAGCCCGACTTCCCCACGCCTGACCACATCGTCGAGGCGGCCGTGGCCGCGTGCCGCGATCCCCAGCACCACAAGTACACCCCCGTCGGCGGTCTGGAGGATCTCCGTGAGGCGGTGGCGGTCAAGACGGCCCGCGACTCGGGCCTGGAGGTTGACCCGGCCGACGTGCTGATAACCAACGGTGGCAAGCACGCGGTTTACAACGCCATCGCGGCAGTGGTCGACGCGGGCGACGAGGTGCTGCTGCCCACCCCGTACTGGACGACCTATCCCGAGCCGATCGCCCTGTCGGGCGGCGTGACCGTGCCCGTGCTGGCCACCGCCGCCAGCGGCTTCCGGGTGAGCGTCGACCAGCTGGAGGCGGCTCGGACGCCGCGGACCAAGGCGCTGATCTTCGTGTCGCCGTCCAACCCGACCGGTGCCGTCTACCCCCGCTCGGAGATCGAGCAGATCGGCCGCTGGGCCGCGCAGCACGGCGTCTGGGTCCTCACCGACGAGATCTACGAGCACCTCACCTACGGCGACGTCCAGCACCACTCCATGCCGGTGGTGGTCCCCGAACTGCAGGACCGCTGCATCGTGCTCAACGGCGTGGCCAAGACCTACGCCATGACCGGCTGGCGGGTGGGCTGGATGATCGGACCGTCCGACGCCATGGCCGCGGCCCGCAACCTCCAGTCCCACTGCACATCCAATGTTTGCAACGTGGCCCAGGCCGCCGCGCTAGCCGCGGTGTCGGGTCCCCTCGACGCGGTAGCGGAGATGCGCCGTCACTTCGACCGCCGGCGCCAGACCATGTACCGCCTGCTGAGCGGGATCGACGGGCTGGTCTGCCCCGAGCCCGAGGGTGCCTTCTACGCCTATCCCGACGCCACCGGCCTGCTGGGCGGCGACTACGGCGGCGTTAGGCCGGCGACCACCCTGGAACTGGCCGACCTGCTGCTGGACCGGGCCAAGGTGGCGGTGGTCCCCGGTGAGGCCTTCGGCGCCAGCGGCGGGCTGCGGCTGTCGTTCGCGCTCGGCGACGACGACCTGGGCGAGGGAGTGGGCCGGATGGTCGACCTGCTGGGCGGAGGCTGATGCCCGACCCGGCGGTAGTGCCTTTCGGGGAGTGGCCGTCCCCGGTCACCGCGGCGTGCCTGGTGCACGGGGCTGCCGGGATCTCCGAGGTGATCGCCGATCCGGCCCGGCCCTGGGTGCTGTGGTGGGCCGAGAGCCGCCCCGACGAGGGTGGTCGCACCGCGGTGATGCGTCGCGACCTCCGCGGCGGCGAGTCTCAGGAGGTCACGCCACCGGATGCCAACGTCCGCACCCGGGTGCACGAGTACGGCGGCGGATCCTGGTGGCCGCACGACGGGTCGCTCTACTACGTCGAGTTCGCCGACCAGCGGCTCCGCAGAATCGATCAACCGGGCGCCAGGCCCCTGCTGCTGACCGCTGAGCCGCCCGAGCCGGGCGCGTGGCGGTACGCCGACGGGCGGGTAACACCAGACGGCCGCTGGAGCGTGTGCGTTCACGAGCGCCACGGCACCGGCGGCGAGCCGGCCAACGAGCTGGTGGCAGTGGCCACCGACGGGTCCCAGCGGGTAGTTCCGTTGTGGTCGGGATCCGACTTCGTGATGACGCCCCGGGTGTCGCCCGACGGATCGATGCTGGCCTGGATCTCGTGGGACCATCCGAACATGCCGTGGGACGCCACCCGGCTGCATGTCCACGAGCTCGGTGACGCCGAGCTGGGCGCGGAGGTGCAGGTCTTGGGCAGGGGCGGGGACAACAGCCTGTGCGAGCCTGGCTGGGACCCCGGCGCCGCCGGCGCGGAACCGAGGCTGATGGTGTGCAGCGACCACGCCGACTGGTGGGGCCTCTACGAGGTGAGCCTGGACGATGGAGCGATGCTGCCCGTCGTCGTGGGCGACTTCGATGTGGCCACCCCGCCCTGGGTCTTCGGAATGCAGCGCTGGGCAGCGGCCGGCGGAACGGTGGCCGCCGTAGCCGGGATGCCCGCCGGCGACCAGATCCTGGTGGACGGTCGCGCCGTTCGGTTGATCGACTCGTCGATGTCGTCGCTGACCATCGCCCGCAACGCCCCGGACGGCGCCGCGGTGCTGGCCTACGCGGGCGCCGGCTACCGGCACGAACCTGAGGTCGCGGTGGTGCGAATCGACGGCGACGGCCGCGCCGGCCGCAACGCGGTGCGGACGGCGCGGGAGTTGGGCCTTGGCGCGGGCCTGCTGATCGAGCCCGAGGCCATCACCTTCCCGACCGGTGGAGACGTATCGGCGGTAGCCCACGCCCTGTACTACCCGCCCGCCAACCCGGCCTGTGCCGGCCCGGCCGGCGATCGTCCGCCGCTGCTGGTCACGGCCCACGGAGGGCCCACGGCCGCAGCCCGCCGCCAGCTCCAGCTGGGCGTCGTGTTCTGGACCTCCCGCGGGATCGCGGTGGTCGACGTGGACTACCGGGGCTCCACCGGCTACGGGCGCAGCTACCGGCGCGCCCTGGACGGCGCCTGGGGCGTGGCCGACGTGGAGGACTGCGTGGCCGCGGCCCGGTTCCTGGCCGACCGGGGCGACGCCGACCCGCAACGGCTGGTCATCCGGGGCGGTAGCGCGGGCGGCTTCACCGTGCTGGCTGCGCTGGCCCTCCACGACACGTTCGCGGCCGGGGCCAGCCGCTACGGCATCGCCGACTTGGAGGCTCTGGCCGCCGACACCCACAAGTTCGAGTCCCGCTACCTCGACCGCCTCGTCGGCCCCTACCCGGAGGCCAGGGACGTCTACGTCGCTCGTTCCCCGATCCACCACCTCGACGGCTTCGACGCCCCGATGATCGTGCTGCAGGGCGACGAGGACGAGATCGTGCCCCCCGCCCAAGCCGAGATGATCGTCGAGGCCCTCGAGGCCAAGGGTGTGCCCGTGGCCTACCTGCTCTTCGAAGGTGAGCAGCACGGCTTCCGGAGCGCCGACAACATCGTTGCCGCGCTGGAGGCCGAACTGGCCTTCTTCGGCCGGGTCCTCGGCTTCACGCCGGCCGACCGCCTCCCCGACCTGGAGATCAGCGGCCTATAGCTCGAATTGGCAGCAGCCAGCGCCCGAATCGGCGCTCCCCGCTGCCAATTCCGCTGGGATCAGTCCTTGTCGGCGTCCTCGGCGTCGGAGCCGTCACCGTCGGTGGCGGGAGTATCCCCGGTGTCCTCGGCGGCGTCGTCGGACTGATCGTCCACCGGTTGGCCGTTCTGGGCGGCGGTCTCGGCGATGGTGGGCCATGACGACTCGTCGATCTGGGACCGGCGCCGTCGCTGCATGACCAAGCGACCCACGCCCACAACGGCGCCCGCGACGGCGCCGATCTTCACCAGACGGACGGCCCGAGCCAGCAAGCGAGGCATATCGGCAGCCTAGCGACCCGCCTGTCGGATGCTCGCGTGCGTTCTACAGCTCCAGGGCAGCCAGCCTCGCCAAGGTCTGGAGGTCGTTGACATGGAGCCGGGCAGGGGCCTGACCGTCGAAGGAGCCCCAGCCCTTGAAGCCCAGCGTCCACAACTCGTCGCTGATCACGATGCTGCGCACGATCACGTCGGGCGAGTCGCTGGGCCAGCAGATCGAGACGGACTCCTCACCACGGAGCAGGCCCAGACTCTCGGCCTCCTCTGTGAGCATGTCCATCCACGAATCACGGGGGCATTCGAAGCCGGTCATGCCCGCCTCACCCGGCTCGCAGGCCAGCACCGCGTTGTAGTCGTCGGAGATGAAGTACTCCAGTTCCGTCCTGAAGTCCTCCATGTCGGTCGACGGCAGGTCGGCTGCGGTGAGCTTGCGGCAGTCGGTCCGGCCGGGCTCCTGGCCCGCGATCTCGTGATCGACCCGGCCCACCTCGGTGATGGTGCCGTCGGCCACCCGCAGCACTACCGCGCCGGACCACTCGTTCCACACCGTGACCGGTATGACCGCCAGTTCCTCGGGAGCCCACCACAGGAAGGCCCGGTGGTCCCAGCCGACGTCGTTCCAGCCGTCGGGGGCGGTCCACACCGACACCTCGCGGGGTTCGGTCAGGTCGCTCACATCGAACAGCGACACCTTGGCCCCGGTGACCCGGCCCTCGGGGTCGGCGTCGGAGCCCACCCCCAGCACCAGCGTGTCGCTGATGGGGTGCAGGTAGCTGGAGAAGCCGGGGATCTTCAGCTCGCCCAGGATCCGGGGGTCGGTCGGGTCGGACAGGTCGATGGTGTAGAAGGGGTCGATCTGGCGGAACGTCACCACGTAGCCGATGTCGCCCACGAAGCGCACCGACTGGACGTTCTCACCCCGGCCGATGTCGCCCACGCTGCCGACCTCGACCATGATGTCGTCGTCGGTGCTTAGCACCCGCACCTGGCTCTCGGACTCCTCGCCCCAGGGATCGCCGACGGTGGTCACGATGCGCAGGTAGCCGTTGTGCTCCGATAGCGAGAACTGGTTGCGGATCACGCCCAAGACCTCGCCCGATGACGTGTAGGCGGCCGCGTCGCCGCTGATGTCGAAGCGGTGGACGCTGGTGCGTCGCTCGCTCCATGCGTCTCTCCAGCCGTCCTCGTCCCAGTCGTCTTCGCCCCCGAACTCGCCGGGGTCGAGCCAGCGGGTGGTGGCCACGTACAGCGAGCCGGTGGACGCGTAGACGGTGTCGCCGGGGGCCATGACCGCGGTGGACGACGATGGGTCGAAGTCGCCATCGATGGGCACGCTGATCACGGTGGTGACCCCGAAGCCGGAGAACACCGACGGGGCGTGCACGTCGTCGCAGGGCACCATCAGCGATCCCGTCGAGCTGTCGGCCGATCCGAGCGTGTAGTGGGGCAGCCAGTCGTCGAGAGTCGAGTTCAGCACCGCGGCCCGGTTGGCCGCCTCGGCGACATCCTCCGCTGACTCATTCTGGGGGAACACGAACGGGAAGTTCCACTGCGGGTCGTAGCGCAGGATCACCCGGGCCGTTCCGCCGACGCTGCGGGCGCTGATGTAGTTGCCCTGCACGTTTAGCGTCTCGACGATCCGGGGCGTACCGCCGCTCACGTCGATGCGCTGGAGCACGGTCTCGGAGCCGTCGCCCGATTCGCTGTGGGAGCGGGTGATCAGCAGCAGGCTGTCGCCGTCGATGAACAGCTCCCGTCCCCAGCCCTCGGCCACTGCCACCGAGCCGACGGTGCGGCGGCTGGCCGCGTCGACCACCACCAGCCGGTCTGACGACAGCGTGAAGATCCGGTTGCCGTCGGTCTTGACGATGTCGGCCTCGTCCACCCCGGCCTCCTGGACGTTGGTGCCCGAGAAGTCCACGCCCTCAACTGGAGCCGCGCTGGGAGCCGCGGGCTCGGCCGCGGCCGATTCGGCCATGGCCATGTCTGCATCGTCCCCGCTGCGGCGCGCACCCACGGGACCGAACCAGCCGCCCTGGTCGAATCCCCACGGCCCCACCCTGGCCGAGTACTCCGTGTGCAGGTGGTCGAGCAGCGTGTCGCAGTCGTCGAACCGCACCAGTCCCGCGGTCAGCACCACGTCCTCAGGTTCTAGGTCGATCACCGTTGAGTCGCCGTCGGTGCTGCTGGGCGCTTCCGTGCTTGCCACGGCGCCACCGTCGGAGCCGGAGATCCCCGGCCCTCCCCTGGGGCTGTCGCCGCCGCAGGAAGCGGCTATGAGCAGGAAACTGAAGGCGAGGATGAGTGTCTTGCGCATGGAGGCGGGGGCCTTTCGTCGCGCGCGCCCGTCGGCGCGGGTTCATTTCTAGGGATACGACGTTCCTGTTTGTGCCGCGGTTCCCGAGTTCGCTCCGATTCTCGCGGAGGGCTCGGACATGGCTTCCTATGTGGCCGCCGGCAGCCAGGGGAGGCGTCGTCGCTCGTAGTCGTCGATGGCTCCGGTGTGGCGCATGGTCAGGCCGATGTCGTCGAGGCCCTCGAGAAACCTCTGCTGGGTTGAGGCCTCCATACCGAAGGCGGCCTCGAAACCGATGGCCGGCACCTCCACAGTGAGCCGCTCCACATCGACGGTGATCTCCAGGCCGGGTTCGGCCTGCACCGCAGCCATCAGCTCTGCGGCGGCCTCGGCCGGGATCTGGGCCGGGACCAATCCGTTCTTGGTGCAGTTGTTGCGGAATATGTCGGCGAAGCGGGGACTGATCACCGCGTCGAACCCGTACTGCTGGATGGCCCACACCGCGTGCTCCCGCGACGAGCCGGTGCCGAAGTTGGTCCCGGCCAGCAGGATGGTCGCCCCCGCATAGCGCTCGTCGTTGAGAACGAAGTCGCGGCTGTCGCGCCACTCCGAGAACAGGCCCTTCTCGAAGCCGGTGCGCGACACCCGCTTGAGCCAGTCCGACGGGATGATCTGGTCGGTGTCCACATCGCTGCGATCCAGCGGCACCGCGGTGCCGCTCACCACTCGGGTCGCCTTCATGGCAGGTCCCCGGGAGCGGCGAAGCGACCGGCTATGGCTGTGGCCGCGGCCACCGCGGGCGACACCAGATGGGTGCGCCCGCCCCGGCCCTGGCGTCCCTCGAAGTTGCGGTTCGACGTGCTGGCCGCCCGCTCCCCGACAGTCAGCTTGTCGGGGTTCATGGCCAGGCACATGGAGCATCCCGGCTCGCGCCAGTCGAAGCCGGCCGCCCGGAAGATCTCAGGCAGGCCCTCGGCTTCGGCCTGGGCCTTGACCTGGCCCGACCCCGGCACCACCAGAGTGCGCACCCCGTCGGCCACCCGTCGGCCGGCCACCACCGTCGCCGCGGCCCGCAGATCCTCGATGCGGCTGTTCGTGCACGACCCGATGAATACGGTGTCCACCGGGATGTCGCGCATCGGAGTCAGCGGAGCGAGACCCATGTAGTCGAGGGCCCGAACCGCGGCTTCGCGCCGGGACGGTTCGTCGAAGCTGTCGGGGGAGGGCACCGCATTCTCCAGCGGAACCGACTGTGCGGGGTTGGTGCCCCAGGTCACCATCGGGGGGATGTCGGCACCGTCGAGGGTTACTTCGAGGTCGAAGGAGGCGTCATCGTCGGTCGTCAGCGCGCGCCAGTCGGCGACCGCCTGATCCCACAGGTCGCCCACAGGTGCATGCTCGCGGCCCCGCAGGTACTCGAAGGTCGTGTCGTCGGGGGCGATCAGTCCGGCCTTGGCGCCCGCCTCGATCGACATGTTGCACACCGTCATGCGGCCCTCCATCGACAGCGCCTCGATGACCGGCCCCCGGTACTCGATGATCCGCCCGACGCCGCCGGTGGTGCCGATGCGGCCGATGATGGCCAGGATCACGTCCTTGGCGGTGGAGCCGGAGGCCAGGGTTCCCTCGACGGTCACCGCCATTGTGCCCGGCCGCATCTGGGGCAGGGTCTGGGTGGCCAGCACATGCTCCACTTCGCTGGTGCCGATGCCGAAGGCGATGGCGCCGAAGGCACCGTGGGTGGAGGTGTGCGAGTCTCCGCACACGATTGTCATGCCCGGCTGGGTCAGACCCTGCTCGGGCCCGATCACATGCACGATGCCCTGCTTGGCGTGGCCCATCGGGTAGTTGGTGATGCTGAACTCGTCGGCGTTGCGGCGCAGCGTCTCGACCTGGGTGCGGCTCACCTCGTCTGCGATGGGCTTGTCGACGTCGGCGGTGGGCACGTTGTGGTCCTCGGTGGCCACCGTCAGGTCGGGTCGGCGCACGCCCCGCCCCGACAGCCGCAGCCCGTCGAAGGCCTGCGGCGAGGTGACTTCGTGCACCAGGTGCAGGTCGATGTAGAGCAGGTCGGGCTCGCCGTCGCCGCCGCGGGCCACCGTGTGGCGGTCCCAGATCTTCTCGCTCAGTGTCTGTGGCGCGGTCACAGTTGGATCCTAGAGGCCGAGCGGCGCGAGGCCGTGGCCCGAGCGGCCCGTGAGCGGAGCGAACAAGAGCGGAAATTCCCGCCTCATGACTTACGGTCAGCCGTCGCGGCCGGTGATCACTGCCGGTGGGGGATCATCGGTCGCCGCATCCCAGACCATCAGCGTCACGGCCATGCCCAGCAGCAAGGCGCCAACGACCAGGGCGATCCGCGCCCACCGCAGCGTGCGGGGCGGATGGGCGTCCACCGGTCTAGGACACCTCCACGACGGTGACCTTCTGCCGGCCAGCGGGAGAGTCGAACTCGACCGCGTCTCCCTCGGCCGCTCCCAGCAGTGCCTCGCCCATCGGCGATCCCGGTGACACCACGACGACATCGTCCTGCCGCTCCTCGATCACCCCGACCAGGAAGCGCTCGGGCTCGTCGTCGCCGTCGTAGAGGACGGTCACCACCGACCCCAGCATCACCCCGAAGCCGCCGCCGCTGCCGTTGCCGGCGTCGATGATCTCCGCGTTGGTCAGGATCCGTGTGAGATGGACGATGCGGCCCTCCAGCTTGGCCTGCTCCTCCTTGGCTGCGTGGTAGTCGCCGTTCTCGGAGAGGTCGCCCAGCTTGCGGGCGGCTTCGATCTTGTCGGCTATCTCGATACGGCCTCGGGTGCTGAGTTCCTGCAGCTCAGCGCTCAGCCGGTCGTGCGCGGCCTGCGAGAGGTGGTGAGCATCGGGCATCGCATCAATCTACCGGCGGCGCGGTATGCTGGCGCCCGTGGCGAACCAGCCCAGCATCGCGATTCCCTAGCGCGCGCCATCCCGGCGCGCGCCTTCAACCGTCCACCCAGGTGGGCGGTTTCGCAATTTGGCAGGCGCTTCAGCAGGACGGGAGCTAGCGACAGAACCATGGCACATCGAGTGGGAGTCATCGGAGGCGACGGCATCGGCCCCGAGGTCGTGGCCGAGGGCCTGAAGGTGGTCGCGGCCGCCGGCGTGGACCTCGACACCGAGCACTACGACCTCGGCGGCAGCCGCTACCTGCGGGACGGGACCGTGCTCGACGACGCCACCATCGCGGAGTGGCGCGGCCTCGACGCGCTCTACATGGGAGCGGTCGGGACCCCCGAGGTGCCCGCCGGCGTCATCGAGAGGGGCCTGCTGCTGAAGATGCGCTTCGAGCTGGACCTCTACATCAACCTGCGGCCCTTCACCGCGCCGGCCCACGACTTCGTGGTGATCCGCGAGAACACCGAGGGCACGTACGCGGGGGAGGGCGGCTTCCTGCGGAGGGGCACCCCTCACGAGATCGCCACCCAGGGGTCGGTGAACACCCGCCACGGCGTGGAGCGGGCCGTTCGCTACGCGTTCGACCTGGCCATGACCCGGCGCAGGCACGTGACGCTGGTGCACAAGACCAACGTGCTGACCTTCGCCGGCGACCTCTGGGAGCGCACCTTCAACGAGGTCGCGGCCCGGTACCCGGACGTCTCGACGGCCTACAACCATGTGGATGCGGCCTGCATCTACTTCGTGGAGGATCCCGCCCGCTACGACGTGATCGTCACCGACAACCTCTTCGGCGACATCCTCACCGACCTCGGCGGAGCGGTCTCGGGCGGCATCGGGCTGGCGCCCACCGCCAACCTGCATCCCGGGCAGGTGTCGATGTTCGAGCCGGTCCACGGCTCGGCCCCCGACATCGTGGGCACCGGCCGGGCCAACCCCGTCGCGGCGGTGCTGTCCGGCGCGATGATGTTGGACCACCTCGGCGAGACCGGGGCCGCGGAACGGATCCGCAAGGCCTGCGACCGGCCCGAGTCGCTCGCAGGCACCACCGGCGCGATCGGCGACGCCATCGTCGCCCGCCTCGCCGACCAGCCGGTCTGAGACCCAGGACACAACGCAGAGAAAGCGCCATTCAAGGAAGGCCACCCGCCCAATGCCGATCACACCCACCAAGCACATCTGGATGAACGGGGAGCTCGTTGGATGGCAGGACGCCAAGATCCATGTGCTGTCGCACTCGCTGCACTACGGGACGGGCGTGTTCGAGGGCATCCGTACCTACGCGACCGACAACGGCCCCGCCGTGTTCCGGCTGACCGACCACATCCAGCGGCTGTACAACTCGGCGAAGATCCTCAACATGGAGATGCCGTACTCGGTGCCCGAGATCGTGGAGGCCTGCAAGCTGGTGGTGCGCGACAGCGTGCTGCCCGAGTGCTACGTGCGCCCGATCGCCTACTACGGGTACGGCGAGATCGGCCTGTCCACCGCCGACTGCACCACGGAGATCGCCATCGCGGTGTGGCCCTGGGGCGCCTACCTGGGCGACGACGCCCTCACCAAGGGCGTTCGGTTGAAGATCTCGTCGTGGGCCCGCCACGATCACAACATCATGCCGCCCGCCTCCAAGACGACCGGCAACTACGCCAACTCGACCCTGGCCAAGATGGAGGCGCTCAGGGCCGGCTACGACGAGGCCATAATGCTCAACCCGGCTGGGCTGGTGTCGGAGTGCAGCGGCGAGAACATCTTCGCGGGCACTCCCGACCTGCTCGTGACCCCGCCGCTGTCGTCCGGTGCGCTGCCCGGCATCACCCAGGACTCGGTGATCTCCATCGCCCGCGACATCGGCATCGACGTGGTGATCGGCGATCTGGCCCGCAGCGACCTGTACATCGCCCAGGAGATATTCGTGTGCGGCACCGCCACCGAGGTCGGCGCGGTCAACTCGGTGGACGACCGGCCCCTGGTGTGCCCCGGCCCGCGCACGCTGGCCATCGCCGAGGCCTATGCGGACGTCGTGCGGGGCCGCAACGACCGCTACAAGACATGGAACGAATACGTCCATGAGTAGCGACGCCTCGCCCCGGTCGTCAGTAGAGATCTACGACACGACCCTGCGCGACGGCACGCAACTGGAGGGCATCTCGCTCACCGTCGACGACAAGCTGCGCATCGCCGAGCAGCTCGACTATCTCGGGGTGGCGTTCATCGAGGGGGGCTGGCCGGGCGCCAATCCTAAGGACGACGAGTTCTTCGAGCGGGCCCGCACCGAGCTCGACCTTCAGGTCAGTGAGCTGGTCGCCTTCGGCTCCACCCGCCGGGCCCGTGGCAAGGTCGACTCCGACCAGGTGCTGGCCCATCTGGCCGGAGCCGGAACCTCGACGGTGTGCATCGTCGGCAAGTGCTGGGACTACCACGTCACCGAGGCCCTTCAGACCACCCTGGACGAGGGTGTGGCCATGGTGGCCGACTCGGTGGAGTTCCTGGTGGCCGCGGGCAAGCGGGTGCTGTTCGACGCCGAGCACTTCTTCGACGGCTTCCGCCGCAACCCCGAGTTCAGCCTGCGGGTGCTGGAGGCCGCTGCTATGGCCGGGGCGTCCACGGTGGTGCTGTGCGACACCAACGGCGGCACCCTGCCCGACGACATCTCCGAGGCCGTGTCGGCGGTGGCGGCCCACGTCGACTGCGAGGTCGGCATCCACCTGCACAACGACACGGGCTGCGGGGTCGCCAACGCGCTGGCCGCGGTGCAGGCCGGGGCGGTGCACGTTCAGGGCACCATCAACGGCTACGGGGAGCGGGTCGGCAACTGCGACCTGGTGCCGA
>VYCM01000073.1 GCA_009843915.1 Acidimicrobiaceae bacterium
CGGCCGCGTCGATAGGAAAGGTGCACCAGGGCACGCTCAACCAGGCGATCCAGATGCTGGCCACCGACATGCTGGGCGCGGCCGCCATGGCCTATCCGGACGCGGGCACGTGGGCCGGGGCGCTGCCGTTCGAAGTGTCCGGCATGTTCCGCAGCCGGGCCAACACAATCGAAGCCGGCACCGCCGAGGTGAACAAGAATGTGATCGGCGAGAAGGTTCTGGGCCTGCCGCGAGAGCCCGACCCGTACCACGGGTCCAACTGGGAGGACGTCCCCCGATGAGCTACGAGCACTTGATCGTCGAGCGCCACGGCCCGGTCGGGTGGCTGATCAACGACCGGCCGGACGTTCGCAACGCCATGAACAGCGCCATGCGGGACGAGTTCGCCGACGCCTGGACCGAACTCGATCACGATCCTGCGGTGCGGGTAATAGTCCACACCGGCAACGGCCGCGACTTCCAGACCGGCGTCGACGTCGGCGAGGTCGCCTCCGACGGGATAGGGATGGAGCGGTACCGCCAGTCGATGGAGGACTTCGACGTCCACTTCACGTCCTGGCACCAGGGCGTGTGGAAGCCGGTCATCACCGCGGTGAACGGCATCTGCTGCGGCGGCGGTTTCCACTGGGTGGCCGACTCCGACATCGTCATCGCCGCCAGCGACGCCCAATTCTTCGACCCGCACACCTCGGTGGGCCAGGTGGTGGCCATCGAGGCCATCGGCCTCATGAAGAAGATGCCGGTCGAGGCGGTGATGCGCATGGCCTTCATGGGGAGGCACGAGCGGATGGGGGCCGAGCGGGCCTACGAGCTCGGCATGATCTCGGAGGTCGTCGATCCGCCCGATGGCTTGCGTGAGCGGGCCCAGGAGTTGGGCGAGACGGTTGCCCGGAACTCCCCGGCGGCCATGGCCGCCACCAAGAAGGCACTGTGGGGCGCATTGGAGACCGGCCTAACCGACGCCTGCAGGCAGGGCGCTCAGCATCTGGTGTCGATGTGGGGCCATCCCGACCAGGCCGAGGGGCCCCTGGCGTTCGCCGAGCGCCGCGACCCCGACTGGCAGCCGCTGTGATCACCTCCGGCTTATGAGCCTGCTGCGGCTGCTGGTCGAGCATCCCTTCGAGGACGGCGATCCACTGGTCCACACGTTGGATGCATCGCTGACCAAGGGAGAGATCGTCGACCGGGTCGAGGCCGAGGCCACGAAACTGAACGTGGGGGCGGGGCAGCCCGCGCCCATCGTCGCCGACGGCGTCGACGCGCTGATCGCGATGTTCGCGTGCTGGCGCGCCGGTGCGATCTTCGTGCCGATCAACCCTCGCCAGCCCCGGGCCGTCATCGACGACACCGTACGATCGATGTCCTCCCTCGCCCCGCCTCCGGGGTCGGCGATAGTGCAGTGGACCTCGGGTACGACTGGACGCCCGAAACCGGTGACGCGCACGCATGACGGATACCTCGAGATCATCGACCGGGTCCTTGAGCCGCTGCGAGCCAAGCCCGGATCCAGGACCGGACCTCCGTCCCCGAACCTCATACCGGTTTCGATGGCGCTCAACGCAGGCATCTACAACGCTCTGTTCGGCCTTCGGGCCGGCGCCCCGCTGGTGATGATGGACGGATTCGACACGTCGAACTTCGCCACGCTGGTCGGGCGTCACCAGATCCGCTCGACAGTGCTGGCACCGGCCGCGATGGCGATGCTCAGCGACGACACATCCATCGAGTCGCTGGCGCCGTTGCGCTATGTGCGCTCGATCACCGCGCCGCTCTCCCCGTTCCAGGCCCGCCGGTTCACCGCCCGTTTCGGGGTGACCGTGCTCAATGGCTACGGCCAGGCCGAGACCGGCGAGGTCATCGGATGGACCGCGGCCGACGCCAAGCAGCATCCCGGCAAGCTCGGCGCAGTGGGCCGACCCCATCCTGGCGTCGAGATCCGCATAGCCGAACCCGACGGCGACGGGGTCGGCGAGCTTCTGGTCAACCCGCCGAGCACAGCGGTCGATCTGGCGCCAGACCGTCTGACCGCCGACGGCTTCGTGCGAACCGGCGACCTGGCCCGCGTGGACGACGACGGCTTCGTCTGGCTCGAGGGGCGGCTGAGCGACCTGATCAACCGGGGCGGCCTCAAGGTCTATCCGGAGGAGGTCGAAGAGGTTCTGGTGGCCACGCCCGGCGTCCGGGAGGCCGCAGTTGTGGGCGCTCCCGACCGGCGCCTGGGCGAAGTGCCGGTCGCGTTCGTCGCCGGGGAGACCGACTCCGATCTCGAAGCGGTCTGCCGCCAGCATCTGGTCCCCTACAAGGTGCCGGTGCGTTTCGAATGGCTCGACCGGCTGCCCCGCAGCGAGACCGGCAAGGTGCTGCGCCGGGAGCTGGCGGCCCGGCTGTGACCGCCCAGGCGAGGGATCCCGGCTGCCCATGACCTACGAGACGCTCGAGGTGTGGGCGGAGGGCCCGGTGGGGTGGTTGGTGTTCAACCGGCCGGAGGCGAGCAACGCCATCGACGCCCGGATGTTCGTCGAACTGGAAGCGGCGTGGGCCGAACTGGAGGCCGACCCGTCGGTGAGGGCCATCGTCAATACCGGCAACGGGCAGGCCTTCCAGACCGGGCTTGACGTGAAGCAGTTCGCCACCGATCCGGACGCTCTGCGGGCCAGCTCCCGCCAGACACGCGACTTCGCCCTGCGGATGACCTCGTGGCACTGCGGCGTGACCAAGCCGGTGATCGCGGCGGTCAACGGCACCTGCGCCGGCGGTGGTCTCCACTTCGTGGCCGACTCCGACATCGTCGTAGCGGCCGAGGACGCGACATTCCTGGATCCGCACGTGTCGGTCGGGCAGGTGTCGGCGTTCGAGACGATCGGACTGATCAAGAAGGCTCCCATGGAGTCGGTGACCCGGATGGCGCTGATGGGTGCGCACGAGCGCCTCAGCGCGGCGCGGGCCCACCAGCTAGGCATCGTCTCCGAGGTGGTGGCGGCCAGCGATCTGCGTGACCGGGCCCGCACCCTGGCCCTGAGTCTGGCCGAGCATCCTCCTGCTCGCATCGCCTCGATCAAGCAGGCTCTCTGGTCCGCATTGGAAGCCCCATGACCGCGATGATCCTGTCCGCCGAGCACGAACGGATGGGACTGTGGGGCCTGATTGAGCAGGCCGCGCCGCGCTGGCCGGATCAGCCGATGCTTGTGTCTCGCCAGGGCGACGGAGCCACCTTCGGCGAGTACCGCGAGCGGGTGCTGGCCATGGCGGCTGGTCTGGCCGACCTGGGCATCGGCCGGGGTGACGTCGTGTCGTGGATCCTCCCCACATGGGTCGACACGGTCGTGCTCGCCGGCGCGCTCTCACGGCTCGGGGCGGTCCAGAACCCGATCATCGGTATCTACCGCCACCGCGAGGTCGGGTTCTGCGCGCGCCAGGCCGGCTCCAAGTACCTGATCTCGCCCGGCATCTTCGCCGGATTCGACTACGCGGCCATGGCCGCCGAGATCGCTGTAGATGTAGATGGACTCCGGACGCTCGCCGTGGGTCCGGGGTCGTTCCCGCGGGGAGACCCCGCAAGGCTCGCGGCCGCGGCCGCCACCGAGCCCGGTGACGTGCGCTGGATCTGCTACACGTCGGGGACGACGGCGGACCCGAAAGGGGCCAAGCACAGCGATCTGACCGTCGGCGCGTTCGGGCGTCCGATGGCCGAGCGCCTCGACGTGCAGCCCGGCGACCGCTACTCGCTGACCTTCCCGTTCCCCCACATCGGCGGCATCGGGCTGCTGTTCATGGCCCTGGAGCGCGGCTGCACCCACCTGCTCGACGAGACCGTCGACCCCGAGGCCACCGTCCGGTTCCTGTCCGAGCAGGGCTGCACCCATGCCGGCACCGGGACGCCCTTCTACCTCATGTACCTCGCGGCCCAGCAGCAGCTGGACCGCCCGCTGTTCGGCGACCTCAAGGTCTGCCCCGGCGGCGGCGCGCCCATCCCTCCGGCCATCCACCGGCGAGTGGTCGCAGAGCTCGGCGGGGTCGGCGTGGCCTCCGGGTGGGGGCTCACCGAGGCGCCCGTGCTGACCAACGGCGCGGTCGACGATCCCGACGAGAAGCTGGCCAGCACCGAGGGCCGGGCTCTACCGGGCGTGGACCTGATCACGGTGGCGGACGACGGCACTCGGTGCGCACCGGGTGCCGAGGGCGAGCTCCGGGCCAAGGGCCCCCAGGTGATGCTGGGCTACATGGACAGCTCGCTCGACAGCGAGGCCTTCGATTCCGACGGCTACTACCGCACCGGCGATCTGGGCATCATCGACGCCGACGGCTACGTCACCATCACCGGACGCCTCAAGGACATCATCATCCGCCACGGCGAGAACATCTCGGCCAAGGAGGTCGAGGACCTGCTGTTCGGGTTGGACGGCATCGCCGATGCCGCCGTCATCGGGCTCCCCCACGAGCGCACCGGCGAGTCGGTGTGCGCAGTGGTGGTGCTGGCCGCGGGTGCCCGAGTGACGCTTGAGAGTCTCGCCGCCGCGCTCGCCGATGCCGGCCTGCGCCGCCAGGCGACCCCCGAGAGCGTCGAGATCGTGGACGCGCTGCCCCGCAACCCGGCCGGCAAGGTGCTCAAGCGCGAGCTCCAGCGGCAGTTCGGGCCATCAAGCACTCGGGACCCCCAGGACTAGCGTTGAGTTTCCCCCCGCCCCTGCCAGGATGAGGTGATGATGAACTCAACGATGAACGGGGACCGGTACACGATCGTGTCGGCGGACTGCCACGCCGGCGGCGACATCGACGACTACCGGCCCTACCTGCCATCGAAGTGGCACTCCGACTTCGACGCCTGGAAGCAGGCCTACATCAACCCGTTCGACGACCTCCAGGACTCGAAGCGCGCCCGGAACTGGGACACCGCGGTCCGCCAGCGGGACTTGGAGGCCGACGGCCAGGTCGCCGAGGTCGTGTTCCCCAACACGATCCCGCCGTTCTTCCCCTCCGGCCTGCTGGTCGCCCGCCCGCCCGCGACCGCGGCCGAGTTCGAGGAGAGGTGGGCCGGTCTCCAGGCCCACAACCGGTGGCTGGCCGACTGGTGCCAGGAGCTTCCCGGGCGCCGGGCCGGGCTGGTCCAGGTGTTCCCCAACGACATCGAAGCGGCCGTGGCCGAGATCGAGTGGGGCGCGGAGCACGGCCTCAGGGGTGTGCTGTTCTCGGCCGTCCCGCCCGACTCGCCGGTGCCTCCCCTCTGGAGCGACTACTACGACCCGCTGTGGGCCGCCTGCCAGGACACAGGACTGTCCGTCAACCAGCACGGCGGCGCGGGCATCCCCGACCTTCAGGAGTCGCCCAACCGCAACTTCTTCATGATCATGGAGGTTCCCTTCTTCGCCAACCGCAGCCTGTGGCACCTCATCCTGAGCGGCGTGTTCGAGCGCTTCCCGCAGCTTCACTTTGTGATGACCGAGCAACGCGTCGGGTGGGTCCCGGCGGCGCTCTCCAAGATGGACGCCTTCTGGCGGCTCTTCACCGGAAGCGGCAATGTCGGGGAAATGCCTGCGGACGCCGCGCAGCTGTCCAACCCGCCGAGCAGCTACTTCGCCACCAACTGCTACATGGGAGCCAGCTTCCCCGGCCGGGACGAAGCCGAGGCGATCAAGAAGATCGGCGTCGACCGGTTCATGTGGGGCAGCGACTACCCCCACGCCGAGGGCACTTTCCCCGACTCGGTAGCGTCGCTACGGCACGTGTTCTGCGACTGGTCGCCGGAGGATCTGAGGCTGCTGTTCGGCGCGACCGCCGCGGATGTGTACCACCTCGACCTGGATGCGCTGGCTGAGGTGGGGGTCGGGCCGACGGTGTCCGAAGTGGCTGAGCCGCTGGCGGATCTGCCCGACAATCCGAGCATGGCGTTCGGGACCCGCCCCTGATCCTGCCCGGCGCGTCCAGGTTGTGACCGATTTCCCGACCCAGCCGGAGGCGCTGGGACCCGCCGAGCTGACGGACTACCTGCGGGCCGCGGGCGTGCTGGCCGGGGGGCGGGTGACGGACGCCCGGTTCGAGTTCATCGGCCACGGCAAGATGGGCGACAACGCCCGCTTCTCCCTGTCCTATGACGGCGATGCGGGCGGCGCCCCTCTGACCCTGGTCGCCAAGTTCCCGGCCGCCGACGAGCGGGCCCGGTCCCTGGCCGGAGCGGCCGGCATCTACTACAACGAGGTGATGTTCTACCGGGCGCTGGCTCCGAGGACCTCGATACGCGTCCCGGCTACCTATGGCAGCGAGATCAGCACCGATCGTCTGTCGTTCCTGCTGCTGCTGGAGGACATGGCCCCGGCCGAGCCCGGTGTACAGATGGTGGGCGAGACCCATGCGCACACGGTGCTGGCGCTGCGAGAAGCGGTGAAGCTGGCCGCCGCCTTCTACGACGACGACAGCATCCTCGCCCTGGACCACGTGGTCCGCAGGGCTCACGGCGAGAACGCCGACTTCGCGCAGCTGCTGCTCGTCGACGCCTGGCCGGGCTTCGTAGACCGGTTCGGTCAGGGACTCGACGCCGATCAACTGGCCTTCGGCGAGCGCTACGTGACCAACTACGTCTCGGTAGCCGCCGGCTACGAGGGTGCGACCACGCTGGCTCACGGCGACTTCCGCAGCGAGAACATCATGTTCGGTGGCGATACCGCCACCACCGTCGACTGGCAGACTGTCGGCCTCTCGAACCCGCTCACCGACATCTCGTACTTCATCGGCGGCAGCATCGAAGCCGACGACCGCCGGGCCTGGGAGCGCGACCTGCTGTCGGGTTGCCGCCGCCAGTTCGACGATGCCGGGATCGAGCTGGGCGAGGCCGAGTGCTGGGACCTCTACCGGCGGGGCGCCATGCACGGGGTCAACATCACCGTCCTCGGCGCCACCTTCAGCAGTCCCGACCCCCGGGGCGACGAGATGTTCATGACCATGGCCCAACGGCACACCCGGCACTGCCTGGACGTGGGCGCCGAGGAGTTCCTCTGACTCTCTCTATGTTCGGCGGTGATCCTGTGCCAGAACGACCGTTGACTCGGCCGGCACGGAAACGGCGTCATGGGCCGGGCGGTCCAGTCGGCTGCCTTCCTGACTGGCGAAGACAGGCTCCCATCCGGGCGAGCCAAGACTGACGCTCGCCCGGCGGCCGGACAAGTTGGCGACCACGGCGATCGTTCCCCGCCGCAGGGCGACGACCTGCGGATCTGCGGTCTCGATCCATTCGAGCGGCGCCCGCCACATGTCGGGATGCTCCCGGCGCACAGCCAGCAGGCTGCGGTAGCGGTGCAGGGGCGCATCCGGATCGGCCTGCTGCCCCTCGACGGTGTGCTCCGGCGGGCGGAGCTCGGAATCGATCCACGGGTCGCCGGTGGAGAAGCCGTTGTATGGGCTGCTGTCCCACGGCATCGGGGTCCGGCACCCGTCCCGGCCGCTGGTTGCGCCCGCGTTCCTGACCGACACCGGATCGTGGAAGCCGGCGCTCAGCACTCCGTCGGGTAGGGCGAGCTCCTCTCCCTGGAACAGGAAGGGGGTGCCCCCGAGGGCCATGAACAGCGTCGAGGCGGCCAGGGATCGCCGGACGCCGGTCTCGCCGCCGCCGAAGCGGCTTACCGGCCGGGAACGGTCGTGGTTGCTCAGCACCCAGGAGATCCCCTGTGGCGCGGCGTCGTGCATGGCCCGCACCATCGTCAGCAGAGTCTCCGGCGCCCAGTCGAGGAAGGCGGCCTGAAGGAAGAAGGCCTGATCGAGGGCGCCCGGCTCGACGTAGCGGGACTGGCGGTCCGGCCATGGGGCGTTGACCTCGCCCAGGAGCATCGCCTCCCGCGGTGCGCAGACCCGGTTCCAGCGACGGAAGACCTCGACGTTCTCGGACTGGTCCATGTCGTGGCGGTGCTCGAAGGCATTGAAGGCGTCGAAGGGGTCCATTCCCTCGGTGATCGGCGCGATCTGGGGGTTGTCTCTCAGTTCGGCGTCCTTGACGAGGCCGTGGGCCACGTCGACGCGGAAGCCGTCGACACCGCGGTCCATCCACCACTCCAGGATCGAGTCGAAGTCGTCCCGGACGGCGGGGTTGCGCCAGTTGAGGTCGGGCTGCTCGGGCAGGAAGAGATGGCACCAGTACTGGCTGGACGCCTCGTCGAGGGTCCAGGCCGGGCCTCCGAAGTGGCTGCGCCAGTTGTTGGGAGGACCTCCGCCGGATGCCGGGAAGGCCCAGAGGTAGCGGTCCCGGTCGGGTCCGTCCGGGTAGCGCCGGGCCCGGGCGAACCACTCGTGCTCGATCGAGGTGTGGTTGGGCACGATGTCGACCATCACTCTCAGGCCCCGGCGGTGGGCCTCGCTCACCAGGACGTCGAAGTCCTCGAGCGTTCCGTGCCGGGGCGACACCGCGCAGTAGTCGCTGACGTCGTAGCCGTGGTCGTGTCCCGGCGACGGGTAGAAGGGGGTGAGCCATATGGCGTCGACTCCCAGCCAGCTCAGATAGTCGAGACGGCCGGTGATGCCCGCCAGGTCGCCCACCCCGTCGCCGTTGGAGTCCGCGAAGGAGCGCACGTAGATCTCGTAGCCGACAGCCCCGCGCCACCAGGGCTCGGCCAGGTCACGTCCAACGGTGGTCTCTTCCAGCGCGCTGCCCGTCACCCTCAATCCTTCCGCAAACGTTTACAGACGGGGCACTCTATAGACCGCCACCCCACCCGCGCCAAGTCCCTCAAGCTGGATCGAGCTGGGCGAGATGGCCGTGGTCGAGGCGGGGCAGGACGTGGCGGCCGACCCGGTCGCACTCGTCCAGATGGGGGTACCCGGACAGGATGAAGGCGTCGATCCCGACGCCGCGGTACTGCTCCAGCTTGGCCACCACCTCGTCGGGATCGCCGACGATGGCTGCGCCTGCGCCCGAGCGGGCCCGGCCGATGCCGGTCCACAGATTGGCCTCGACGTAGCCGTCGCCGTCGCTCAGGTCCCGCAGCTCGGCCTGCCGGCGCACTCCGACCGAGGCCGCATCAAGGGACCGGCCCCTGATGGCCGCGCCGACAGAGTCGTCGAGACGGCTGACGAGCTCTGCGGCCGCGGCCCCGGCAGCCTCCGATGTCTCCCGCACGATCACATGGCTGCGCAGGCCGAAGCGAAGCGTCCGGCCGTGGCGGGCAGCTCTGGACTTCATGTCGGCGACCGTGTCGGCGACGCCAGCGACCGTGTCCGGCCAGGTGAGGAAGACGTCGCACCCCTCGGCCGCGGTCTCCTTGGCCGCCTCGGAGAACCCGCCGAAGTAGAACAGCGGGCAGCGGCCCGACACGGTGGTGGCCCTGGGCGGATCGAGGGTCAGGTCGACGAACTCGCCGTGGAAGTCCACCGGCCGGCCGTCGAGCAGCGTGCGGAGCACGTGCATCCATTCCAGCGTGCGGCGGTATCTCGGGGCCGACTCAAGGGACTCGCCGGGCATGTCGCTGGAAATGATGTTCACCGTGAGCCGCCCACCGAGCATCCGGTCGATGGTGGCGATCTGGCGGGCCAGCTGCGGCAGCCACAACTCCCCCATCCGCACCGCCAATAGCAGCCGCATGCGCTCGGTGAGGGGCGCGATCCCGGCCGCGAAGGCAGTGGCGTCAATGCCGAGCGTGTAGCCCGAGGGCAGCAGGATGTTGTCGAAGCCGTTGCGCTCGGCCGCGAGGGTGATGTCGCGACAGTGCTCCCAGCTGCTGGCCAGATCCGGGTCGGACACGCCCAGATGCCGGTAGTCGTCGTCGCACAGGGCGCCGAACCAGGCGACCTCCGCGGGTTCGGCTCCGTTCGTCCCGTCTCCGTTCATGGCAGCCGTGCCCCCTCCGAGGCCTCGATCACGTCGTACACGTCGCTGCGGTCGAGGTGCACGCCCGTGGCGCCGGCCAGCTGGGCGAGCCGGCCGGGGCGCTGGGTGCCCAGCAGGGCCACCGGCCTGGACGGATGAGCCAGCACGAACGCCACCGCCAGCGTGGCCCGGTCGACTCCCTCGCGCTCTGCGAGACGGTCGAGCACGGCCAGCAGCTCGGCTCGCACGCCTGAACCGTCGGCCAGGCGGCCTCCGCCCAGCGGGCTCCATGCCAGCGGCAGCACCCCGTCTCGCATGCACAGGTCGAACGTGCCGTCGCGCAGGGGCGCCAGGTGCGCGGCGGAGTACTCGGGCTGGGAGCTGGCCAGCGGGAACGGCAGGTGGGCGGCCAGAGCCTCGTACTGGCTCGGGGTGAAGTTCGAGACGCCCACCTCGCGGATCTTGCCCGCGGCCCGCAGGTCGTCGAGCGACCCGGCCAGTTCCGCCGGGTGTGTCAGCATGTCCGGGCGATGGATCTGGTACAGGTCGATTACGTCGGTGCCCAGCCGGCGCAGCGACGCCTCGCAGGCTGCGGTGATCGCGTCGCGGCCCGAGTTGTACGGGACTCCCGGGATGATGCCGCCCTTGGTGGCCAGCACCATCCGGTCGCGCAGGTGTGGGGCACCGGCGAGGATGCGCCCCAGGTTCTCCTCGGCCTCGCCGAAGGCCTTGCCGCCCCAGCCGAGCCCGTAGATGTCGGCCGTGTCGACCAGGTTCATGCCCAGGTCCAGCCCGGTCTCGACCACCGCCCTCAACTCGTCGTCGGGCCGGGCCAGCAGCCGCCAGCAGCCGACGCCGAGGGGCCCCACTTGGAAATCCCGACCGAGCGGGCGACGATTAGGGTCTGTGAGTCTTGATGTCACTCGATCACTCCATCTGCGAGAGCCGCGACACCGGAAGTTCCGGGCCAAACCACGGCTGGGATAGGACGGTCGGATGAGCGAGTCTGAGCTGCGCTACGGCGTGATCGGCACCGGCATGATGGGCCGCGAGCACGTCGCCAACCTCTCGCACCTGCCCGGAGCCCGGGTGACGGCGCTGGCCGACCCTCATCCGGCCTCGCTCGACGCAGCCGCCTCGCTGGTGCCGTCGGCGGCGCGGTTCAGCGGTCATCGCGACCTCATCGATGCCGGCCTCTGCGACGCGCTGGTGATCGCCACGCCCAATATGACGCACGCGGCCGTGCTCGACGACGTTCTCGGCACCGGTCTGCATGCGCTGGTCGAGAAGCCTCTTTGCACCACCGTGGCCGACTGTCAGAGGGCTCTCGACGCGGCCGCCGATCACCGGGGACTGGTCTGGGTCGGTCTGGAGTACCGCTACATGGCTCCCTTCGCACGCCTCATCGACGAGGTGCGGGCCGGCGCCGCGGGCCGGGTGCACATGGTGTCGCTGCGCGAGCACCGCAATCCCTTCCTGGAGAAGGTCGGGGACTGGAACCGCTTCTCGGCCAACACCGGCGGCACGCTGGTGGAGAAGTGCTGCCACTTCTTCGACCTCATGAACCAGGTCATGGCGGGCAGGCCCGAGCGGGTCTACGCCTCGGGCAGCCAGCTGGTCAACCATCTCGACGAGCGCTACAACGGGAGCACTCCCGACATCATCGACAGCGCATATGTGGTCCTCGACTACGACGACGGCGCCCGCGCCCTGCTCGACCTTTGCATGTTCGCCGAAGCCACCCACCACCAGCAGGAGTTCGCGGTGATGGGCGACGAGGGCAAGATCGAGGCCTGCGTCCCGTCCGACATCGTGCGGATCGGGATCAGGGGGACCCACGGGATCGGCGACGTGCGGACCGTCGCCGCGCCCAGCACGGCCGCCTACGAGGGCCTCCATCACGGCTCCAGCTACGTCGAGCATCAGCACTTCCTCGAGGCGGTCAACTCGCTCGACGCGGAGGGCCGGCGGGCGTCGTCGCAGGCCAGCCTGTCGGCGGGGCTGCTGTCGGTGGCCATGGGTGTCGCCGGGAGCCGGTCGATCACCACAGGAGCGCCGGTGCGGATAGCCGACGTGCTGTGATCATCCCTTGACGGAACCGGCCAGCAGGCCCCGCACGAAGTGGCGCTGGAGGCTGAAGAACACGATCAGCGGCACCACCATGATCACGAACGCGGAGGCGAAGCGGAGCTGGAAGTTCTGGCCGCGCTCCCCTACCAGGTTCACCAGCGCGATGGTCATCGGCTCGTTCTCGTTGAGGAACACCGAGGCGATCAGGTAGTCGTTCCAGGTCCACAGGAACTGGAACACCGCGAACGCAGCCAGCGCCGGGCGGGCCAGCGGGACGACCAGCCGGCAGAAGATGGTGAAATGGCTGGCCCCGTCGATGCGGGCCGCCTCGAAGATGTCGCGGGGCAGCTGGCTGACGAAGTTGTGCAGCAGCAGCACGGCCAGCGGCAGACCGAACGCGGTGTGGGTGAGCCAGACCGCGGCCGCAGTGTTGGCGATGCCCGCGTCGGGCAGCAGCGCCAGTGTCCAGTCGACGCCGGGGATGGTGAACCGGGCGCCGCCGTTGAAGAGCTGGAGAAGGGGAACGAACGCCATCTGGTTGGGCAGCGCGATCATCGACACCAGCCCGATGAAGAGCCAGTTGCGGCCTCGGAAGTCCATCCAGGCGAACCCGTAGGCCGCGAAGGCCGCCACCGCGATCGGGATGATCGTGGCCGGCACGACGATGGCCACCGAGTTGAGGGCGAACTCCCACATCGAAGGCTGGGCCGCGGACTCACGGAAGATGTCCCGGTAGTTCTGGAGCGTCAGGTTGTCGAGATCGTTCCAGGCGGTCCACCATCCCGACGAGTCGATGTCGCGCACCTTGCGGAACGACGAGACGAACAGCCCGATGGTCGGCACGGTCCACACGACCACGATCAGCCACATCACCCAGGTGGGCGCCTCCGCGGCCAGGCGCCGCAGCCGGAGCCCGGTGGGCATCAAGGCGGTCTGCGGCGAGGTCATGCCAGCTCCCGCTGGAGTCGGCGGATGTTGTAGATCATGACCGGCAGCACCAGGGCGAACAGCACGACCGCGAAGGCGCTGCTGGAGGTGAAGT
>VYCM01000061.1:0-9207 GCA_009843915.1 Acidimicrobiaceae bacterium
ACCGCATCGGCGGCTACGCCGACGCCGTGCTGGCGGTGGCCCGCGCCGAGGGCGCTCAGGCCGCCCTCGAGTCCGAGTTGGCCCGCTTCGCCGAGGCCCTGCGCTCCAGCGACGAATTGCAGTCCACCCTCGCCGATTCAGTCATTGACGTGGAGCGCCGGCTGCAGATCACCGAGGACCTGCTCGGAGGCAAGGCTCTCCCCGCGACCGCGGCGCTGGTGTCGCTGGTGGTCGGTGCAGGCCGTGGCGGCGAGCTAGTCGAGATCATCGACGCCGCCATCGACCGGGCCGCAGCCGGACGCAATCGGCGGGTGGCTCGGGTGCGCAGCGCGGTGGAACTCACCGGCGAGCAGCGATCCCGGCTGACCGAGGCCATCAAGGCCTCTTCAGGACTCGATGTGGAGATCCAGGCCATCGTCGATCCCAGCGTGGTCGGCGGGGTGGTCACCGAGATCGGCGACGACGTGATCGACGGCAGCGTGCGCAGCCGCCTGCGGCAGATGCGAAGCGGCCTCGGCTGAGCACGCCGAGATTCTTCTAGGAGATTGAGCGACCAGACATGAGTGACACGGCACAACTAACGATCAACACCGCGGACATCGCGGCTGCCATCCGCCAGAACCTCGAGGGATTCACACCCGCACTGGAGCAGTCCACGGTGGGCCGCGTGCTGGAGGTGGGCGACGGCATCGCCCGCGTTTCCGGGCTGCCCGACGCGGCCGTCAACGAGATGCTGCGGTTCGCCAACGGCGCCGTCGGCCTGGCGCTGAACCTCGATGAGACCTCCATCGGCGCGGTGGTCCTCGGCGATGTGGAGGGCATCGAGGAAGGCCAGCCCGTTCAGGCCACCGGCGACATCCTGTCGATCCCGGTGGGCGACGGCCTGCTCGGCCGGGTGGTCAACCCGCTGGGCGAGCCGGTCGACGGCAAGGGTCCGCTGTCCAACCCCATCCCGCGGCGCATGGAGATCCAGGCGCCGGGCATCACCGGCCGCAAGCCGGTGCACGAGCCGATGCAGACCGGCATCAAGTCCATCGACTCCCTCATCCCCATCGGCCGGGGCCAGCGCGAGCTGATCATCGGCGACCGCAAGACGGGCAAGACCACCATCGCGCTCGACACCATCCTGAACCAGCGCGGCCTGGACCTGAAGTGCATCTACGTGGCCATCGGCCAGAAGGCTTCGACCGTGGCCCAGGCGGTGGCCACCCTCGACGAACTCGGGGCGATGGACTACACCGTGGTGGTGGTGGCGCCCGCGTCCGATCCGGCGCCCTACAAGTACTTGGCCCCCTATGCCGGGTGCGCCATGGGCCAGCACTGGATGGAGAACGGCGAGCACGCCCTGGTCATCTACGACGACCTCTCCAAGCAGGCCGAGGCCTACCGGCAGGTGTCGCTGCTGCTGCGCAGGCCGCCGGGGCGCGAGGCCTACCCCGGCGACGTGTTCTACCTCCACAGCCGCCTGCTGGAGCGGGCCGCCAAGCTCAGCGACGACCGCGGTGCCGGGTCGCTCACCGCGCTGCCGGTGATCGAGACCAAGGCGGGCGACGTCTCGGCGTACATCCCCACCAATGTGATCTCCATCACGGACGGCCAGATCTTCCTCCAGGACGACCTGTTCAAGTCGGGCATCCGCCCCGCGGTGGACGTGGGCATCTCGGTCAGCCGGGTAGGCGGTGCGGCTCAAGTCAAGGCCATGAAGACCGCGGTGGGCACCCTCAAGGGCGATCTCCAGCAGTTCCGGGAGCTTGAGGCCTTCGCCGCCTTCGGCTCCGACCTCGACGCCGTGTCCAAGGCTCAGCTGGAGCGGGGCTACCGCCTCACCGAGTTGCTCAAGCAGGGCGTGAACAGCCCGCTTCCGGTTGAGGAGCAGGTGGTGTCGATCTACGCCGGCACCCACGGCTACCTCGACGGTGTGCCCATTAGCGATGTGCGGCGCTTCGAGAGCGAGCTGCTCGACTGGTTCCGCAGCCGCGAGGCCGCCACGCTGGCCGAGATCCGCGACAGCGGGGCCATCTCCGACACCGACGACTTCGACGCTCGGGTGAAGGCCTTCGCCGACCAGTTCGAGACCTCGGAAGCCGCCGCGGGAACCGAGCCCGACGCGGTCGAGCAGGGTGCGGAGCAGGCCACCATGGTCGATGCCGAGACCACCCTGCCCGAAGAGGACCTGAGCCGGGACGAGGGCTAGAGGCGCAGGCAGGGCAATAGGGGAACAGGGACAGAGGCAGGACCGTGCCTGGAGGCAGAGAACGCGAACTGCGCCGGCGCATCGGCAGCATCCAGTCCACCAAGAAGATCACCCGCGCCATGGAGCTGATCGCGGCCACGCGGGTGGTGAAGGCCATGCAGCGGGCCAACGCGGCCCGGCCCTACGCGAGGCTGATCACCAGCGTGATCGAGGACCTGGCCGCGGGCGGGGCCGAGGTCGACCATCCACTGCTGCGCCAGGCGCCCGAAGTGCGAAACGTCGGGTTCATCATCATCACCGGCGACCGCGGTCTGGCCGGGGCCTACAACACGTCGGTCATCCGCACCGCCGAGCGCCAGGTCATGGCCCACACCTCGGAGGGCAAGGGCTATTCGCTGTGCTGCGTGGGCCGCAAGTCGGCCAGCTACTTCCGCTTCCGCAACTACCGCATCGACAACGCCATGTCGGGGTTTAGCGACAACCCGTCCTATGACGATGCTCGCCACATCGCCGAGACGGTCAGCGAGTCGTTCCTGTCGGAGGCCGTCGACCAGGTCGAGCTGATCTACACCGAGTTCGTGTCGATGGGCACCCAGCGGGTGGTGGTGCGGCGATTCCTGCCCCTGATTGACACCGAGATGATGGCTCAGGAGGGCTCGGGCACGGGCCGGGAGGGGAGCTTCGAGTTCGAGCCGTCCCCCGAGGCGGTGCTGGAGGCGCTGCTGCCCCGCTACACCGAGGCCCGGCTCTACGGTGCGCTGCTCGACGCGGCAGCGTCGGAGCACGCCAGCCGCCAGCGGGCCATGAAGGCCGCCACCGACAACGCCGAGGAGCTCATCACCAAGCTGTCGCGGGCCATGAACCAGGCCCGCCAGGACGCCATCACCACCGAGATCATGGAGATCGTCGGCGGGGCGGAGGCGCTGGGCGGCGGTGACACCACCGACGTCGACATCGCGCTGGCATCGATGCTGGCCGGAACGGACGCGTCCATGGCGACCGCGGCCGGCACCCCTCCTGCATGACGAACTGCACCAGACGACACAGATAGAAGGACACAAGCAATGACCATCACCGAATCGGCCTCTGACACGGCTCTTCGCACCGGCCGCATCGTCGGCATCGCCGGCCCGGTCGTGGACGTTGAGTTCCCGCCCGGGCACCTGCCCGAGATCAACACCGAGCTGGAGTTCAACGTCACCGTCGACGGAGTCGATGTGCGGGTGCCCGCCGAGGTGGCCCAGCAGATCGGCGAACACAGGGTGCGGGCCATCGCGCTCAAGCCGACCGACGGGCTCACCCGGGGCACTGAGGTGCGCAACACCGGCCACGGCATCCAGGTGCCGGTGGGCGACGACACCCTCGGCCATGTGTGGAACGTGATGGGCGAGTGCCTCGACACGCCGGGCCACAGCACGCCCGAGCGCTGGGACATCCACCGCCCGGCGCCCTCGTTCGACTCGCTGGAGCCCTCATCGCAGATGTTCGAGACCGGCGTGAAGGTGATCGACCTGCTCACCCCCTACAAGCAGGGCGGCAAGATCGGCCTGTTCGGCGGGGCCGGCGTGGGCAAGACCGTGCTCATCACCGAGATGATCACCCGGGTGGCCACCAACCACGGCGGCGTGTCGGTGTTCGCCGGGGTGGGGGAGCGCACCCGCGAGGGCACCGACCTGTTCCTGGAGATGGGCGAGACCGTGATGGGCGACGGCAAGACCCGGGTGCTCGACAAGGCCGCCCTGGTGTTCGGCCAGATGGACGAGCCGCCCGGCGTGCGGCTGCGGGTGGCTCTGGCCGGCGTGACCGTGGCCGAGTACTTCCGCGACGTGCAGAACCAGGACGTGCTGCTGTTCATCGACAACATCTTCCGGTTCGTGCAGGCCGGCTCGGAGGTGTCCACGCTGCTGGGTCGCATGCCCTCGGCAGTGGGCTACCAGCCCACCCTTGCCGACGAGATGGGCGAACTCCAGGAGCGGATCACTTCCACACGGGGCAAGTCGATCACCTCGCTGCAGGCCGTGTACGTGCCCGCCGACGACTACACCGACCCGGCCCCGTTCACGTCGTTCACCCACTTCGACGGCACAACCGAGCTGAGCCGCGACATCGCCGCGCTGGGCATCTACCCCGCGGTGGACCCCCTGGCGTCCACGTCCACCATCCTCGACCCGCTGGTGGTGGGGGACCGCCACTACGCGGTGGCCCGCCGGGTGCAGGAGGTGCTCCAGCGCTACAAGGAGCTGCAGGACATCATCGCCATCCTCGGCCTCGACGAGCTGTCCGAGGAGGACCGGGTGACGGTGGACCGGGCCCGCAAGGTTCAGCGGTTCCTGTCGCAGCCCATGTTCGTGGCCAAGAACTTCACCGGCCAGGACGGCATCTTCACCCCGGTGGAGGAGACCATCGAGTCGTTCGAGGCGCTGGTCAACGGCGACATGGACGACCTCCCCGAGCAGGCCTTCTACATGGTGGGCGGCGCCTCCGACGTGGAGCGCAAGGCCGCGGAGCTGCAGGCCTGACATGGGTGAGGGCCGGGCATGGCTGTAGAGCTCGACGTCGAGCTGGTCTCGCCCGAGGAGGTGACCTACTCGGGCTCGGCCGAGATGGTGATCGTGCGCACGGTGGAGGAGGGCGACATCGCCTTCCAGGCCGGGCACGTGCCCTTCCTGGGCGTGCTGGCCCCCTGGTCGGTGGACGTGCTGCGGCCCGGCGGCGAGCGCGACACTTTCGCCGTGCACCGGGGCTTCGTGGAGGTCAGCCACAACAAGGTGACCATCCTCTCGGACGTGTCCGAGGCCGCCGACGAGATCGACACGACCCGGGCCGAGATCGCCCGGCAACGGGCCGCGGAGGCTCTTGCAGTTGACGCCGAGGACGTTGAAGCAGCCGCTGCGTTGGAGCGAGCCGAACTGCGTTTGAGAGTCGCGGCCGCCTAGAACGCCGGCCGGTGGCGGTCAGAGATCCCGGGCCTTCCGGTGGCGGTGCCGGCCCTCGATGAGGCGCACCGTGCCGGACCGGCTGCGCATCACCAGCGACTGGGTGTGGCAGTAGTTGGCGTCGAAATGGACTCCCTGGAGCAAGTCGCCGTCGGTCACCCCGGTCGCCGCGAAGAAGCAGTTGTCGGTGTTGACGAGGTCGTCCTGGGTCAGCACTCGCTCCACGTCGTAGCCCAGCTTGGTCAAGGCCTTCCGTTCGTACTCGTTGCGGGGCCACAGGCGGCCCTGCAGAGCACCCCCCATGCACTTGATGGCCGCCGCGGTTATCACGCCCTCGGGAGTTCCGCCGATGCCGAACAGGATGTCGGCACCGGTGTTGGGCCAGGCGGTGGAGATGGCGCCGGCCACGTCGCCGTCGGGGATCAGCCTGATGCGGGCACCGGCCTCGCGCACCTCGGCGATCAGATCGTCGTGGCGGTCGCGGTCCAGGATCACCGCGGTTAGGTCGCGCACGAACTCGCTCTTGGCCTCGGCCACGGCCTTCAGGTTGTCGGTCGGCGACTTGGTGATGTCGATCAGGTCGGCGGCTTCGGGGCCGGTGGCGATCTTCTCCATGTACACGCACGGGCCGGGATCGAACATCGTGCCCCGGTCGGCCACCGCGATCACCGACAGCGCGTTGGCCCGCCCCAGCGACGTCAGGGTGGTGCCGTCGATCGGGTCGACGGCCACGTCGGTCTGCGGCAGCTGGCCGTTGCCGACCCGCTCGCCGTTGTAGAGCATCGGCGCCTCGTCCTTCTCGCCCTCCCCGATCACGACGACGCCGTCCATCGAGATGTCGCTCAGCACCCTCCGCATGGCGTCCACGGCGGCCCCGTCGGCCCCGTCCTTGTCGCCCCGTCCCATCCAGCGGGACGCGGCGATTGCCGCGCCCTCGGTGATGCGCACCAGTTCCAGCGCGATGTTGCGATCGGGTTTGGGATGCGTCGATGCGACCATGCCGCGAACCTATCCCAAGCCAGGCATCGGTGAGTAGTACGTGAGCGGTGCCGGCGCGATCTGAGCGGTGCAGCAGATCAGCAGCGCCGCAATGGGCGGCCGCGGTGGCAAGATTGTGACGTGCCCGCCGCGTTCCGAGACCGGTTCCGCCGAGGCTCGGCCGACACCGGGACCGAGCCGTTCCCAAGCGATCCGGCTGACCAGGATTCTGACCAGGATTCCACCGACGCCGAAGCCGGGGAGTGGCTGGCGTACGAGCTTCACGAGTGGTCGCTCGAGAGTCGGGTGATGCTGCAGCAACTGCTCACCGTCGACAAGGTCGTCCACTCGTGGCAGGGCACGACGTTGATGGTCCACGAGTCGCTGGAGGAGAAGGTCGACAGCCTCGTGGACGAGGTCGACGAGACCGAGAAGGCGAAGGAGGCGACCAGCCGACCGATCGGGCCCGAGGACTCCTTGACGGCGTTCGAGCTCGCAGAATGGTCGGAGGCGCTGAGGTCGGAGTTGGTGGAGCGACTCGTGCAGGCCCGCGTGCCGCACATACTGGATACCGGGGGAGACGCCGATCAGGAGACCGAGCCAGGCGAAGTCTGCGACCTGCTGGTCCGCGAAGCGGACGAGGATCGCGTCGAGTTGGTGATCGACGATCTGCTGGCCCGCGAGGAGGAAGCTCAGTTTGAGGAGCTCGACGGCCTGGAGGTCAATACGCTCCTCAGCGACCTGTTCGTGGCGTGCGACCGGCTGCGGAAGGATCCCGGAGACCTCGACGGCATACGAGGCGTGGTGACGAACGCTCGGCGGATCGCCGGAGTGCGGACGCCGTTCGGCTTCTCTGCTCCCAACTGGCGAACGCTGCGCAACACGGTGCGCGAGTTGCTCGACTTGGTGGAGAGCGAGGACACCGACAGAGACGAACTGCGCGAGCTGGCCCACCGCATGAGCGACACCCTCAGGACGCTCGTCTGAGCGACCCGGGCCCCGACCCATCTCTAACCAGACTCTCAACGTCGGCTCCTACATTCTTGCCCCATGGCCGACGAAGACGCTCCAGTAGAAGACACTCCTGTCGAGGACGCCCCCGCCGAGGACGCTCCCGTTGAGGACGCCGCAGCAGAGACCGTCTCCCCGGATGACGGCAGCACAGGTGCGGACGAGCCCCGGCGGCCTACGGCCCGGGTTGTTGCCGTGGTTGCGGGCGCGGTGCTGGCCAGCGCGGCGGCCATCACCGGCGCGGTGTGGGCCATCTCGGCCATCGTCGATGATGACGATGACTACGACGACTACGGGGCCTGCTGCTACGAGGACTACGCAACGGCCGTTACTCCCGAGGAGTTGCGCGGCGCTGAGCGCGATTGGGGACCTCGCCCCGACCGCGGCCGTGGCGAGCGGGCAGAGCGCCGCGCTGAGCGTTTCGACCGCGAGCGCAGCGAACGCTTCGACCGCGACCGGGGCAAGCGGGCCGAGCGCGACAAGCGCGGCCCCGGCAAGGAACGCGAGGAGAGATACGGCAGCACGGAGGCCGACGGGAGCGAGCCGGACCAGGCGGATGCGGCCGAAGGCTGCACGACGGTCCACCGCTTCGGCAGCGGCGAGAACGCGGTCACGATCCTGGTCTGCAAGACGCCGGGAGCCGAGTGGCCGGAGTTCGAGTCCGGCGAGGGCGGCTACTTCAGGTTCAGGAAGCTCCCCCAGGGCGTGTACCCCTTCTTCGGCATGGGAGGCGAGCAGTGGCCCTTCCACGGTCGTCAGGGGCCGTTCGGTCCGGGGCCGATGCCGTGGGATCGCGACGGTGGGTCTCTCGAGGATGGTTGGCCGTTCAGGGACGGCAGGCCCCGTGAGGGCGAGCCGCCGTTCGATCTGGAGGAGTTCTTCAGGGGTGAGCGGTTCGGTGACGGCGTGCCGTTTGATTTGGAGGAGTTCTTCGGGGGTGAGCGGTTCGGTGAGGGCGAGCTGCCGTTCGATCTCGAAGAGTTCCTTGAGGAACGGCTCGACCGCGGTGACCGGGGGTTCCGGTTCCGTGACGACGGGACCGGGGACGGCCTGTGCTTCCAACTGGGGGAGGAGCAGGAGGCGTGCATCGCCGACCTCGACCAGTTGTCCGACGAAGAACGCGCGCAGTTCGAACAGATGCTGGAGATGCTGGAGGACTTCGGCCTGGGAGGCTTCCTCGGCGGGTTGCTGGACTCCCTCGACGGTCTGGAGCTTGAGTTCCCCGAGTCCCAAACCGAGCCGGCCGGGGTGACGGGCGCGTGATTGCCAGCCGCCTCACGCGAGCGGAGGTACGGGGAATTCTCGCCCGCTAGCTTGGTCTGGTGCTGCTGGCCGAGCTGGAGATCTTCCACTCCAGACCGATAGCCCCCACCCGTCGGATCGCAGTGGGCCGGGCTTGGCTTCCTGCCTCGCCTGATGGCTCAGGCCCCGGTTTCGGCGGCTTGCTGCTGGGCGCAGTATGTGCCCGCTTCGGGCCCGGCCTCGCCCCCGATCGGCTGGGGGAGGTCATGGAGCTCGTCCACGAGCTGGAGCAGGGACGCTCGGTGGCTCAACCCCGGCTGCGCCACCGCTTGCAGCGCGACCGGGTCGGCCTGACTCGCAGCCGCCAGAGGCTCTACGGGGCTAACGGCGATGGTTCCGCCGAAGGCCTGACCTGCGAGTTCGATGGGTCGCGGGCTACCGCCAGCCAGCTTGTCCTGGGTGCTGCATACGCGGCGGGCTTAGCCGGTCCTGCGGTCCGCGCCGAGGCCCTCCGGGCAGTGCGGAGAGGCCTGGCGTGGCGAGGCGACCTGGGCCCGGCGCTGTTCTCGTACCTGGCGGCCGGTCAGCGGACGTCGAGACCGGCCCGAGCGGTGGCTGATCCCGTCGGCTGGGCACTGGAAGTCTTGGGGTTCGAAGGCGAGGTCGAGTTGCCGGAGCAGGCTGCGGTCCGGCGGGGCTTCCGGGAGGCGCTGCGAGCCGCTCATCCCGATCTCGGCGCGGCCGAAACGGAGGCTGCGGACCGTATAGCCCAGTTGAGCGAGGCTCGCCGGATCCTTCTGGCGCGGTAGGGCGTGGCGCGTCCGGCCGGCGGGTCCTGTCGCAGGG
>VYCM01000061.1:9217-12798 GCA_009843915.1 Acidimicrobiaceae bacterium
ATCCTTCTGGCGCGGTAGGGCGTGGCGCGTCCGGCCGGCGGGTCCTGTCGCAGGGGGCCCGCCGGATCCTTCTGGCGCGGTAGGGCTTGGGCCCTCCGGCCGGCGGGTCCTGTCGCAGGGGCCCGCCGGATCCTTCTGGCGCGGTAGGGCGTGGCGCGTCCGGCCGGCGGGTCCTGTCGCAGGGCCCGTCCGGTCGACGGGGCTGCGCCCCATTGTCGACCGCCCGGACCCGGCGCCACCCCCCGGCCTCGCCGGCCGCGTCTCTCCTGCGGCAGGGGATCGCTTTGAGTTAGCTGGGGGGCTGGTTGCTCAATAGGCGCTTGCTGATCTTGGCCGCTGTGGCGGCGGGGGTGCTGCGGCCCGCTAGTGCCTCCGTCAGTACAGCCGGTTGTGTACTCAGGTACTGCGATGCGGCGGCGTCCAGTTCTTGGCTTACTCGATCGAGGACTTCTTGGTGGATCCTTGATCGGCGGCGGGCTTCTAGTTGGCCTGTCTCGGTCAAGTGCTCCCTATGGGCTTGGATGGCGTCTTGGACCTGGTCTGCTCCGGTGCCGGTGGTGGCGGTGGTCATGATTATCTCGGGGCGCCAGTCCTGCGCTAGGCCGGTGATGCGGCCTAGGTCGAGCATGTGCTCTAGGTCGCGGCGGGTGTCGTCGGCGCCGGGGCGGTCGGCCTTGTTGACCACCAGCACGTCGGCCACCTCCAGGAGGCCGGCCTTGTTGGCCTGCACGGCGTCGCCCATCCCCGGGGCGACCAGCACCACCGTGGTGTCGGCGGTGCGGGTGACGTCGACCTCGACCTGGCCCACACCTACGGTCTCGACCAGGAGCGGCCCGAAGCCGGAGGCCTCGAAGAGTCGCAGGGCTGCAGGCACGGCCAGCGCCAACCCGCCAGCGTGGCCGCGGGTGGCCATCGAGCGGATGAACGCCCGGCCGTCGGCTACGCCGTCCATTCGGATGCGGTCGCCCAAGATCGCTCCACCGGTGAGCGGTGAGGACGGGTCGACGGCGAGGACCGCGGGCTGGCCACCCGTGCAGGCCATCTCCTTTACTAGGTGGCCCACCAGGGTGGACTTGCCCGTCCCGGGCGCGCCGGTGACGCCGATGACGGGTGCCTCTCCCGGTGTTCGGTCGTGGACCATCTCGGCGATCTCGTCGGCGGCTTCACCGCCCTGCTCCACAAGGCTGAGCAGCCGGCCCAGCGCTCGCCGCTCACCCGCGATGGCACGCTCGAGCAGGTCACCGGGTTCGGTCACCGGTTCGCGGACCTAGTCGTGGACTGGCCGGTCGCCGAGCGAGCCACGGACCGCCTCGCGGACTGCCTCACCCACGGCCACCGCCGATGCGCCGGGGTGCAGCACGGCGCTGATGCCCATTTCCTTGAGGGCGCTCACGTCGGCCTCGGGAACGATCCCGCCGATGACCACCGGCACATCGAGTCCCGCGTCGGAGACGGCCTGCACGATCCGGGGAGCGAGGGCTAGGTGGCCTGCGTTGTGCATCGACAGGCCGATGACGTCGGCGTCTTCCTGTTCGACGGCGGCGATGACGGTGTCGGTTGTCTGGCGCAGGCCGAGATAGATCACCTCCATGCCGGCGTCGCGCAGCATGCGGGCGACCACCTTGAGGCCCCGGTCGTGGCCGTCGAGACCAAGCTTGGCCAGAACCACCCTGATCGGAGCGGTGCGGCCGGCCACGGCGGCTTGTGGACCGTCTGCCATATCAGTCATGTCAACAGAGCCCGCTAGACGATGGCCTGCTCGACGTACCGGCCGAACACCGACGCGAGCGCGTCGCAGATCTCGCCCTCGGTGGCGTAAGCGTTCACTGCTTCGATGATCGGCGGCACGAGGTTGGCGCCGGGATCTTCGGCCTCGTTCCGCACGAGTTCGAGTGAGCGGTTCACGGCTCCGTCGTCGCGGGCTTGCTTGACCGCAGCGAGGCGCTTGAGCTGGAAGTCCTCGGTGTCCTGCTCGATACGCAGCAGGTTGGCGCCGTCTTGATCGGCGTCGTCGCCTTCGGTGAACGCGTTGACGCCGACGATGATGCGGGTGCCGTCGTTGACCTCGCGCTCGAACCGGTAGGCGGAGTCGGCGATCTGGCCGACGAAGTAGCCGTTGTCGATGCCTTCGTAGACGCCCTCGAGGATGGAGCCGCCGCCCAGCTCTAGAAGATGGTCGAAGATCTCGGTGGCGCGACGCTCCATCTCGTCGGTCATCCACTCCACGTAGGCCGAGCCGCCCAGCGGGTCGGCGACGTTGGCCACCCCGGTCTCATGGGCCACGATCTGCTGGGTTCGCAAGGCGATGCGAGCTGCCTTCTCGGTCGGCAGTGCCAGGGCCTCGTCGTAGGCGTCGGTGTGCAGCGACTGGGTGCCGCCCAAGGCGCCGGCCAGCGCCTGCAGCGCCACCCGGGCGATGTTGATCTCGGGCTGCTGAGCGGTGAGCGACACGCCCGCGGTCTGGGTGTGGAACCGGCACATCAAGCTGCGCTCTGAGGCCGCGCCGTAGCGCTGCCTCATCCAGGTGGCCCAGATGCGCCGGGCGGCGCGGTACTTGCCGATCTCCTCGAAGAAGTCGCTGTGGCTGTTGAAGAAGAAGCTGAGCCTGCCCGCGAAGTCGTCCACGTCGAGGCCGGCAGCCTGGGCCGCCTCCACGTAGGCGAAGCCGTTGGCCAGCGTGAATCCCAGCTCCTGCGCGGCGGTGGCGCCGGCCTCCCGGATGTGGTAGCCGGAGATCGACACCGGATGCCACCGGGGCATCCCCGCGGTGGTGAAGCGCATCATGTCGGTGACGATCCGCATCGACGGCCGCGGCGGGAAGATGTACTCCTTCTGGGCCTGGTACTCCTTGAGGATGTCGTTCTGGATCGTGCCCGACAGCGTGGCCCGGTCCACCCCGGTCTTGTCGGCGACCGCGATGTACTGGGCCAGAGCCACGATGGCGGGACCGTTGATTGTCATCGAGGTGGACACCGAGCCCAGATCAATGTCCGCGAACAGGTCTTCCATGTCGGCGAGGGTGTCGATGGCAACCCCGGCCCGGCCGACCTCACCGGCGGACCACACCTCGTCGTCGGAGTCGCGTCCCATCAGCGTGGGCATGTCGAACGCGGTGGACAGACCGGTGCCGCCATGGCGCAGGATCTCCTTGAACCGGCCGTTGGTGTCAACCGCAGTGCCGAACCCCGCGAACATCCGCATCGTCCACAACCGGCTGCGATACATCTCCGGGTAGATCCCCCGCGTGTAGGGGAACTCCCCGGGCAGGGGTCCGTCGCCGTACACGGGATCGACGGGCACCCCCGACATGGTGGTGAACGAGCGGGAGTCTTCAGCCGGCTTCGGTTCCACACCTCCATTGTGCAGCCTTCGCACTAGTTCGCAGTGTGCGGTCTGCACTATTGGCACTATTGTCCGGTTCATGAGCGTTGATGTGACCCTCGATGACGCACGGTCGGGCGACGAGGCTCCCGGCAAGCGCAAGAAGATCAAGAACAGGGACTACGAGCGGGAGTTGGCCAGTCTCCAGGAGGAGCTGGTGCGGCTCCAGCGCTGGATCCGTCACAAGGGACTGAAGGTGG
>VYCM01000044.1 GCA_009843915.1 Acidimicrobiaceae bacterium
CGGGCACCCTGATGGTGGCGCTGTTCGCGGGAACGCTGCTCGATCTCTCGACCGAGGCAGCCGAGAGCCTGCGCAGCCCCGCCAGCTACATCGCGGCGGTCCGGCCATGAGGAAGTATCCGGGAACGCCGCGGCGGGTAGTGACCACGGCCGGCCTCGTCATGGTCTGGTGCGGCCTCTGGGGGTCAGTGTCGATCGCCAATCTGGTGTCCGGCCTGGCCCTTTCCGTCGTCGTGCTGGCCGCCGACCGGGGACCCACGGCCCGCCATGTGATCCGTTTCCGACCCTTGCTGAGATTCGCCTGGCTGGTGTTCCTCGACCTCGCCCGCTCGACGATCAACGTGGCCATCGAGATCGCCACGCCCAACGACGGCACGGAGGAGGTCATCGTGGCCGTCGATCTGCCGGCCACCGGCAGCGAGCACATGCTGCTCCTGTCGGCATCGATCACGCTCAGTCCCGGGACGGCGGTCGTCGATGTCGACCGCTCTTCGGGCCGCTACTACATCCACCTGCTCCACGGCCGCCTGAGCTCCGAGACGGTGGCCCACGCCCGCGAGCTCGCCAGGCTGGCCTGCGAAGCCCTGCCGACCTCCAGCCCGATGGGCGTCCGATGATCGCCTTGGCCGCCGCCGGCTTCGCCGCTGCCGGACTCTGCGCCCTCTACCGAGTGGTGCGCGGCCCGAGCCTGGCCGATCGAGTGATCGGCGTGGAGGTAGCCCTCGTCTCACTCGCCGGCGGCATCGTCATCGACGCCACCAACCGCAACAGCCACACCCTCCTCGCAATCATCACCGTGATCGCCCTAGTCGGGCTGGCGGGCACATTCGCGGCCAGCCGGTTCCTGGAGCGCGATGCAGAACGCTCGGCCTCCGGCGAGAGGACCACGCCATGAGGGTTGCGGCCGAGGTGGTGATGGTCGCCGGTGCGGTCATCGCAGTCCTGGCAGGCATCGGGCTGCTCCGGTTCTCGACGCCGTTCGCCCGGATCCAGGCCGCCGGCAAGGCCAGCCCGGTGGCTCTGCTGCTGATGTCGGTAGGGGCCGCTCCCCTGCTCGGTTGGCGTGGATTCGCCTACCTGGCCATCGCGGCGGGCGCGATGATCGTCACGCTGCCCATCGTCGCACACCTGCTACTTCGGGCTGTCCACCGGACCGACAGGATCGATCACCTAGCCATGGACGACTTAGCGGCCGACGAGGAAGGCGAGACGCACCTCGGTTCCCTCTGAGCTGGAGTCAATGCTCGATTGGTCGGCCAAGGCCCGCATGATGGAGATGCCCATGCCAGACTCCCGGCCGAGCCGGGCTTCTGACTCCGGGGGCGGCATCTCCGGCAGCGCGTCCACCTCGAAGCCGGGACCCTCGTCGCGCACCGTCACAACCACGCTCCCATTGGAGCAGCGGCAACAGACCTTCACGGGACGGGTGCTACCGGAGCGGATGTGGGCCTGTATGGCGTTGGTAGTCGCCTCCGACACCGCCACCCGGAGGTCGTCGATGCGCGACGGCTCGAGGCTCGGCGCCAACTCGGCTGCCGCGGCCACAACCAGTCGCACCAGGGACACGTAGTCGGCCCGGGCCGGGATCTCGATCTCGACTATGTCGCTCATGGCTGTCTCCGGGTGGAGGTCGCGCCATCGGACACGACCGCGGGCAGCTCGGACAGAGTGTCCATCGAGTCGTGCAGCGCCAGGATCCTGTCCAGGTCGCAGATCTCGAAGACCCTGCGGATGCGGGACGACGGGCACACCAGAGCCAGCTCGCCGCCTCGCTGGCGCACTCGCTTGAGCGCGCCGACCACCGCCCCTAGTCCGAACGAGTCGACGAAGTCCAACTCCGACAGGTCGAGGGCCAGCAGGCGGGAACCCTCGGCCACCGCGGTGACGACGGCCTGGCGCATGTCGGGTGCCCCGACGACGTCAAGGTCGCCACCGACGCTGAGAACGGTCCACGGCGGCTGCTCACTGCGCCGGATCGTGACGGACACAGACCAAAACGGTACCGCCTGTATGGATTGACTTGGTGATTCCGGGCAGTGGGAGTGTCACCAATCGTCTATTCGAGGAGCATGGTGGCACGGGCCTCGAACACCGCGTCGGAGACCAGCGGTCCCACCAGCGGAACGTCCGTGGGCTCGGCGTAGCGCAACTCCACGATTGCCCGGCCGCCGGCCCGTCGCACCGACACCGTCAGCCGTCCCGGGTCCAAGTCGGACGCGGCCAGCGCAGCGGAGCGCACCCCGCTGTCACTCACACCGACTGCCGCGGAGCGCACCGCTTCCCGGGCTGCGTGTGTGACCAGCACCCTGGTCCGCACGAGCAGGCCCACCTGCACGAGGGCCAACAGCATCAGCGCGAAGAACGGCATCACCAACGCCAACTCCACCGTCGCCTGTCCCGATTGGCGCGACCGTCCGGGCCGGTGCGACCGTCCGGGCCGGTGACCGGAGCGCCCTGCGGTCACGACACCATGTTGGCGACCGTGTCCACCATCTTGTCGAGCAGCCACCCGATCTTGCCCGAGCCGGTCGCCCAGGTCAGCAGCAGCAAGGCCACCGCGGCCGCGCCGACGAGTACGAGCGCGTACTCGGCGGTGGTCTGGCCGCGGTCGTCCATCCGGTGCCGGGCCGAGCCGCCGTACGCCTGCAGCGCGGAGCAGATTCGCAGAAACATGGTCACTCCTCTCATGGCGAGAAACCCAAGTCGGAGACGGTCTTCAACAGCAACGGGACGACGGTGAGCAGGCAGAAGGCGGGCAGCACGCAGAACACGAGCGGGAACAGCATCAGTACCGGGGCGCGCCGGGCGGCCTCCTGCGCCCGGACCCGGCGACGGCGATGAGCCTCATCGGCAGCTCGCTGCAGCGCCGGCCGGAGCGGTGCTCCATCGATCTCGGCCGCGGTCACCGCGTACACGACCGGCGAGACGCCGGCGCCCAGGCTCTCTCGCAGCCTTCGCACCGAGTCGACGAAGGGCTCCCCGGCCGAGGTGCGCCGCACCACTGCCAGCAACTCCGACCGGAACGGCTCCGAGACTCGGGGACCGATGTCGGCCAAGGCCTTCACCGTGGGCCTGCCCGCCCCGACCACCAGCCCAAGCAAGTCGATCACTTCGGGTAGATGGCGCTCGACCTGCAGCACCCGCCGGCGCCTGCGGGATCGGCGCCGGACGACAACCGCACCCACGACCCCCGAGAGCCCGAGCAGGCCGGCGGCCGGGCCGAACGCTACGGCCGCGGCCGCGGCTACGAGAGCCAACGTTCCGACCAGCGCCTCATCCTCGGGCTCGACTGCACCCCGCGACAGCCGCCGACCCAATGCCGACAGAGCACCGGTCGGGTTGCGGCCGGCGGGCCGATCGGCGTCGCGAAGGCGCCGACGGGCGGCGCGGTTCGTTGCGACCGTTGTGTCGAAGACCGTCAGCATCAGCAGGGCCGCGGCGACCACCGGCACGAGGTCTACGCCCATCGGCCCACCCCCCGGCTCAATCGGGCCATCCACCAGAGGCCGAGACCTTCCAGTGCCAGGCCGACCGCCAGCGACGCGAGCCCGACCGGCGTAGCCAGCAGCCCGCCCATCGCGCCGGTGTCGACGAACGTGACGATGACCGCGAAACCGGCTGGAGCAGCCGCTACGACCATTCCGGAGGTCCGCGTCTGCGAGGTCAGCGCCCGGATCTCGTCGCCGAGGGCCTGTCGCTGGCGCAGCGATGCGGCCGCCCGATCGAGACTCGCGGCCATGGCCGCGCCCGAGGTGTGGCCCAGCACCAGCAGGGCGGCAGCCGTCCGGCGGTCGGGTGTGTCTGCGACCCAATCGTCAAGCGCGTCGGCGAGGCTCAGACCCCCGCGGACCCTGCTCACCACGGCACGCAGGCCGGTCTCGGGAAGCTCCGCAGCCACGGCGTCGAGGGCGGTCACCACGGAGGCGCCGGATCGCAGGGCCCGGGCCGTCAACTCGAGCGCCTGCGGTATGGCGTCGGCCTGCTCGGACCGCCCTCTCCATCGCTGCGCCGCGGCCAGCCGGGTGGACCCCGCCCTCCGCAGCGGCGCGCCACCCTGCACGCGAACCCTGGTCCCCGCCGGCGGCAGATCCGGGGCCAACGCGACGAACAGCAGGACGGCAGCCAACACCGCGGTCACGGCTCGGCCTCTAGGCGGGCAGCTCGGGCGATGGGTGAGCAGACCTCGGTGTCGCCGGCCAGCAGGCGCACCCGGTCGTGGTCCGTCACTTCGGCGACGGCGGCGATCCGCCGGGTGCCGCCGGGGGACCTTCCCAGGTGCACGACGGCATCGATGGCGGCGGTCACATGGTCCCGGACCGCCTCCACGCCGAGGCGCTCATCGGCTGCCGTGGCCAGCGCGGCCAGGCGGCGCAGAGCGTCGACCGGACCGTTGGCGTGCACCGTGGCTAGGCACCCGGCGTGGCCCGTGTTCAAGGCGTGCAGCAGATCGAGCGCCTCCGGGCCCCGCACCTCTCCCACCACCAGCCGGTCGGGACGCATCCGCAGCGCGTTGCGTACGAGGTCCCGGATCGTCACCGCCCCTCCACCCTCGCGGGACTCGGGCCGGGCCTCCAGCCTCACCACGTGGGGATGTTCCAGCTGAAGTTCGGCCGCGTCCTCGATCGTGATGACCCGCTGATGGTGGCTCACCCGGCCAGCCAGGGCGTTGAGCAGAGTGGTCTTGCCCGCTCCCGTGCCGCCGCTCACGACGAGATTGGCCCCCCGGTCCACAAGCTCCTCGAGCAGAGCCACCACTGGCGGGCCCGCGAACATCTCAAGGGCCACGTCGGGCACCACGAAGCGGCGGATCGTCACATAGGGGCCGTCGACGGCCACCGGAGGAACGGCCACATGGACCCGGGAGCCGTCGGGCAGGCGACCGTCCACGCAGGGGGTCAGCTGATCGACCCGGCGGCCCAGCGGGGACACGATTCTCTCGATGACCAGGTTGACGGCGGCCCGGTCCAGCGACACCCCGCTCCGGCTCACCGTGCCGCCCCGCTCGATCCACACCGGCCCCGGCCCGTTGATCATCACCTCGCTGACCGATGCATCGGCGAGCAGCGGCTCCAGGGGGCCCAGGCCATGCACCCGGGCCGCTACCCGGGCCACCACGTCGTCGAGCACGTGCGTCGGGGTGAGGGGGGCCAGAGTGCGGACGATGCCCGCTATGTCCACCGCCGGCATCGGGCCCTCCGCAATCGTGTCGATCACCCTGCGATGCACGGCCTCCACCAGTGCGGCAGCGTCGGTCATGCCGGCAACTCGAAGCGCCGCAGCGGCGGAGGGAGCATGCTCACGATGGTCCCCGCGTCGACCGACCGGGCGACGCGGGGATCCCAGGCCACCCGCTTCACGCTGGAGGCACCGACGGCGGCGGCCACGTCCCGCACCCGCAGAGCGCGGCCCGGCTCCTCCACCAGGACCACGCAGTCGTAGGGACCGGACGTTCGCTGGGCTCGGTTCAGGGCGAGGTAGCAGGACCGCAACACGCACACCGGCCGGTGCGAGGCTGCGAGGTCGGTTCGAAGCTCGAACGGATCCAGCCCGGCGTCCACCACCACCGGACCGATGCGGGCCAGCATCTCGAGCGCCAGCACCAGCCTCGATCGCTGGTTCTCGCCGTCTGCGGTCTGATCGACCAGCGCGGGCTGGGTGCCGTCGCGAAGCAGTCGCAGACCTGGAGCCACGTCCTCCAGCAGCCGGCCGATGGCGTCGGCCGCGACGCCGTCTCCCGCGGCCACCCAGTCGCCGATGCCGGGCTCCGACGGCGTCGCGCCAGCGATCATGCCGAGTAGCGCCGGCTGGTCGCCGGTGAGGTCCACGAGCGTGGTCTCCCGGTCTTCTGAGGCCAGACGGATGGCCGTCGCGGCGGCCACGACCGACGTGCCGACCCCGCCCTTGACGGACCAGTACCAGATGATCATCCGCTCCTCCCCGCACGTCGGCGTGCCTTGACGGCGGGACTTGGAGCGCTGGGGCTCAGCCAGAAGGCTGAGCGCTCCAGCGGCCGTCCCGGCATCCAGCGAACCGGGCCAGCGACGGCACTCTACAAGTGCTCTAGGATATTACAACCTGATTGAATGATTATTCGATCATTCCCATTATCTTCGCGCCTGAGTGAAGCAACCTCTCGGCCGGCTCGTCGTCGACCAGCGGCACGATGAAGGACTCGATCCCGTGCTGCGAGGCCAGGCTGTGAAGCTCCTCGCTGCACTCACCGGGCGTGCCGGCGATCACGAAGGGCAGCGTCCACTCGTCGCGCACATGCTCTGCCGCGGCCTCAAGACCACCGGCTAGCGCTGCCCTGATCACGGCCGCGTCCGCGTCGGTGAGCCCGATGGCCTCCTGCACCTCGGGAGGTGAATCGACCAGCCGGTAGGTCATGTGAGGCTTGACCGCGGCCATGGTGTCGTCGTCGGTCACCAGCATCGTGGAGTAGGCGATGCGGGGATCGTTGCCCGCGGCCCGGCCCGCAGCCCTGATCCGCTCGACCGCGGCGCCCAGATGCGGCTTGTACAGGAAGTCCACCAGCACCCCGTCACAGGCCGAGCCGCCCAACTCCAGCATCCTCGGTCCCCGTCCGGCCAGCCAGATCTCGGTGCCGGGCCGGACATTCATCAGCGACGCCTCGCGCAGGCTCACACGGGAGCCCTCGACGGTGACGGTGTCTCCCGCGAACAGGCGTCGGCAGGCGTCGATGGTCTCCCGCACCGCAGTCAGGGGACGCTCGCGGGCGATGCACAGAGGGTCGAGCGTGAGGCTGCCTCCGGCGCCGATGCCCAGGAAGGCCCGCCCGCCGGACAACTCGTCGAGCGAGGCGATGGCCCCTGCGGTGGCTCCCGCGTGGCGGGTATAGGGGTTGGTGATGCCCGGCCCAACCGTGAGGGTCTCCGTGGACAGGGCGATGGCGGTCATGGCCACGTACACGTCGCTGGCGGCGAGCCCCTCGTCGTACACCCAGCAGCGCTCGTAGCCAAGGCTCTCGGCCAGCCGGGCGAGCTCCACCGCCCGCTCGACGGACCCATGAGGCATCACGTTGAACGCAGGCCGGACCACGGATTTCACCCTATTCGCCGAGTGCTGCGGGCCAGCACGGCCTCCAGCACTCCGCTGCCCACAGCCAGGGCCTTGTCGGAGATCTTCCAGCACGCGGAAGGGTCGCCGCGGGGATCGACATCACCGATCTTGAGACCGGCTCGCACCCGCATGCCGGTGCGGATGGCACCCCTCACCACGCCGTCGAACGGCGCCCGGATCGTCGCATCGCCCACCTCACCGAGCGGCTCGCCCCCGCTGACCACATCCCCGATAGCGATTCGCCACTCGACTGCCCCAGCGACGGGCGCACGCACCACCCGGTCGGCCGACCGACCCCCGAGTTCGGCGGGTGTGCCTGTGTCGGGCTGGGCCCGCCCCGTCCACACAACGCGGCCCAGGTTCGGCCCCCTCATGGTCTCAACCACGGCGTGACAGTCGACGCCCGCGGTGAACCCGGGGCCCAGGGCCACGACCACCTCGGCGTCGTCGACGGAGGTGTCGAGGTTGCGCTTGGCCATCCTGGCGTCCACCACCACGTCGGGTTGGGCGCGGTCCAGCGGTGGCAACGCTGGGGCGACGAGCACGGCCACATCACCCTGTTCGGCGACCGCCAGCGCCTCCGTAGTCGACCCGGCCCGCACGCCTCTCATTCCCTGCACAATGATCTCACCGTCTGTGACCGCGGTGGACAGCGACACCGTGCGGCGCACGGCCAGCGGCTCGGGCAGCTCCAGCACCACCACCGGCCAGCCCTGCCGCGTGAGGTGCCAGGCGACTCCAGTGGCCAGATCGCCCCCGCCCCGCAGAACGCACAGCGGCTCACGTACGGCGATGGGCGACCACCTCGGCCATGATGCTCAGCGCGATCTCCTCGGGCGTCTCGGCGCCCATCTCGATGCCGATGGGGGCATGGACCCGGTCCAGCGCGGCAGGATCGACGCCATCGGCTTCGAGTCGGGCCCGGGTTGTGGTCCAGCGGCGCTCGCTGCCCATGACCCCCACGTAACCGGCGCCGGTGGCCAGCAGGGCGGGCAGGGCCGCGGCGTCCACGTCGACGTTGCGGGTCACCAGCACCACCGACACGTCCTGGTCCAGGGTTCGCCCCTCGAGCAGATCGTCGACCGATCCGATGACCAACTCGTCCGGGGCGCCGTCGCCGCCGGGCACTCCCGGGTCCGGCCCCTCCGGCGCGTCGCCGGAGGTCATCGGGCGATCGTCGGTGGCCACCACCCGGAAGCCCAGCCAGTCGGCGAGCTGGGCCACAGCCCGGCCCACGTGTCCGTATCCCATGACTATGACGGTCGGCTCGGGCATGTGCGGCTCCACGAATATCTGAACGTCGCCCCCGCAGACGCCGGGATCGCCCCGGCCGGGATCGACTAGACGGTACGACAGCACGCGGCAGCGGCCGTCAGCGAGCGCGGCGACCGCCTCCGACACGACGCGGGCCTCCATCTCTCCCCCGCCGACGGTGCCCGAGATGCTGCCGTCGCGGAAGACCAGCATCTTGGCCCCGGCCCGGCGGGGCACCGAGCGCGACGTGTCGACGACCGTGGCCGACGCGACGGCCACACCGCCGTCCACGGCCTCGGAAAGCTGGCGCAGCAGGCTCACGACCACAGCCTCGCAGCCTGTTCGAGGGTATGGGCCCGCAGCTCCTCCATGTCGGCACCGGTCACCTCGCCGCCCTCAACGATCCAGTCCCCTCCCACCATCACGTTGCGCACATGGGCAGCGCTGCGCCACAGCACCAGCTGGTCCAGCAGGTTGTGGGCCTCCACCGGGGTGGGCAAGCCCCGGGGACCCTCCAGGTCGACCAGCTGCAGGTCGGCGTGCCAGCCCGGCTCCAGTCGCCCCACCCGATCCAGGCCGAGGGTGCGGGCCGATCCCTCGGTCGCCATGTGCAAGACGGTGGCCGCGCTGATCGCGCCGGGGTCGAGGGTGGCCGCCCGGTGCAGCAGGAAGGCGCCCCTCATCACCGCGAACATGTCGTTGAGGTAGCCGTCGGAGCCGAGCCCCACGGTGACTCCCCGCTCCAGCAGCTCGAGCACCGGGGCGATCCCTCCGCCCACCTCGCAGTTCGAGAGCGGCATGTGCGAGACCCTGATGCCGGACTCGGCGATGATGTCGATCTCGCGGGCCGACAGCTGCACGCACTGGCTGGCCTGGAAACGGGGCGAGGCCACCCCGATGCGGTCGTAGAACTCCAGCGTGCGCAGGCCGTGGTGCTCTTCGCACCAGCGGCCCTCGTGGACTCCCTCGTTCACATGGGCGTGGCAGAACACGTCCAGGTCGGCGGCCGCATCGAAGGCCTTGCGGATGAAGGGCTCGGAGCAGGTGAACGTGGTGTGGATGCACATGGCGCCCGACACCCGGCCGTCGCGTCCGGCGCCCTCGCTCGCGGCACGTGCTCGGCAGTCCTCGATGAAGCTGACGTTCTCGTCGAGGCCGGCCTGGCCGTTGGCCTCACCCATCCGCTCGGTGGCCTCGAACGACAGCACCCCTCGCAGCCCGCTGCCGGCCACGGCCTCGCGCTGTGCGAACAGCGCGCCAGGCAGGGCGTTGGGGGCTTCGAGGATGTCGAAGAAGCTCGTCGTGCCGCCGGCGGCCAGATCGGCGGTCACCCAGGCGGCCGCGACCGCGACCATCTCGTGGTCGAGGGCGTTCTCCACCAGGGGCCACCAGTAGTCGTCCAGGAAGCCCCAGAAGTCGGCCACCGGCACCGCCGGGGCGGGAACGCCGTGGGCCAGCACGCCGTACAGGTGCACGTGCGCGTTGACGAAGCCGGGCAGCAGCACGCAGCCCGAGCCGTCACAGAATTCGTCGTCGGGATACCGGGCGCGCAGTTCAGTGACCGGGCCGGAGTCGTCGATCATGCCGTCGACCACGCGCACCGCCCAGCGCCGGCGGGGCTCGTCCAGCGCCGCAGTCACGGCCCAGTCGGCCCCGATGATCATGTGGGTCTATGTCTCGGCGGCTTGCAGTGCGGCCCAGACCCGCTCCGGGGTGAACGGCAGATCGTTTATGGCCACCCCGGTGGCGTCGAGGATGGCGTTGCGCACGGCCGGGGCCACGCCGTCCTTTGGAATCTCGGCCACCGCCTTGGCCCCGAACGGGCCGCTGTCCTCCATGGTCTGCACCAGGTACACGACGGTGTCGGGCATCTCGTCGGCCCGGTAGATCTTGTAGGGACCGAACGACGGGTTGACCATGCGCCCCCCGTCGTCGAGCACGATCTCCTCGCAGTGGGCGTAGCCGAGGGCCTGGATCATGCCTCCCTCGACCTGGCCGCTGGCGGTGACCGGGTTGATGGCAACCCCGCAGTCCACCGCCATCACCAGCTTGGTCACCGTGACCTGGCCGGTGTCGACGTCCACCTCCACCTCGGCGAACTGGGCCGCGAACGGGGGCGGGCAGTCGGGTGAGACATGCGAGGCGGTGCCCATGATCTGCTCCTGCTCCTGCCAGTGCAGCGAGTCGAGGGCGATCTCCTCCAGCGTGACCGAGCGGCCGTCGGCCGCGTAAGCCCGGCGGTCGCGCAGCTCGATGGTGCAGGGCTCGTCCACCTCCAGCAGCATCGCGGCCCGCGCCTTGAGCCGCTCCCGCACCGCCTCCGCGGCCCGCAGCGCGGCCGTTCCCGAGATGTAGGTGGTCGACGAGGCGTAGGCCCCGGTGTCGAACGGGGTCATGTCGGTGTCGCTGGAGTACACCTTGATGTCGTCGAGGGGCACGCCGAGCACCTCGGCCGCGATCTGGCCGATCACGGTGTCGGCGCCGGTGCCGAGGTCGGTGGCCCCGATGAGCATGTTGAACGACCCGTCGTCGTTGAGCTTGATGGAGCAGCCGCCCATGTCCAGGAACGGGATGGCCGTGCCGTGCATGCAGAAGGCGAAGCCGATCCCCCGCCGGATGTTGGGCCGGTCGGCGGGCGCTTTCCAGGCGGCGTCGTTGCGGCGGTTCCAGTCGACCTCGCGCATCCCTTGGGCCACGCACTCCTCGATGCCCGACGACATGATCCTCGGGTACTCGTCGAGCTCCTCCTCGGCCACGGCCCGCTCGCCCAGATGGGGGGCGATGTCCATCTCGTCGCCCACCTTCACCCAGTTGCGCCGCTTGAACTCGATGGGGTCGAGGTCGAGGGCCCGGGCGATGTCCTCCATGTGAGCCTCGAGCGCGAACTCGGCCTGGGGCGCGCCGTAGCCCCGGTAGGCGCCCGGCACCGGGATGTTGGTGTAGACGACATGGCAGTCGAAACGCTTGGATGCGGCGTTGTAGGAGGTGAGGCCGCGCAGCCCCGACACGATCTGCACAGTGAAGCCGTGGGTGCCGTACGGGCCGGTGTTGCCGATGATGCTCATGTCCTGGGCCAGCAGCCTGCCGTCGTTGTCGACCGCGGTGCGGTAGGTGATGGTCTGGGGGTGGCGGGTTCGGCTGGCGTAGAACTCCTCGGCCCGGTCGAGTTCCAGCCGCACCGGGCGGCGGGTGGCAATAGCGAGGTGGGCGACGATGTCCTCGATCAGCATCTCCTGCTTGGCCCCGAAGCCGCCGCCGATGCGGGGCTTGATCACCCTGATGTCCTTGATCTCCATGTCGATGAGGGGGGCCAGCATCCGGCGGGTGTGGAACGGCACCTGGGTGGCGGTGCGCACCACCATGCGCTCGTCGGAGTCGAGCCAGGCCATCGAGATGTGGGGCTCGATGGGGCACTGCTGGACCTGGTGCACCCTGAACGTCTGCTCGAAGACGTGGGGCGCGGCGGCCAGGTTGCCCTCGACGTCGCCGCGCTTGGCCGCGATGTGGTGCACCAGGTTGCGCTGGGGATCGCAGATGTGGGTGGTGTCCTCCTCGTCGTGGACCTTGGGGGCGTCGGGGTCCATGGCGAAGCGCTCGTCGAACACTGCAGGCAGCACGTCGTAGGTGACCTCGATGAGCCGCACGGCCTCCTCGGCGGCCTCGACGGTCTCGGCGGCCACCGCCGCTACCCGATCGCCGACGTGGCGGACCCGGTCGTCGAAGCTGACCTGGTCGTAGGGGTGGGGATTGGGCCAGCTCTGCCCGCCGGAGGCGTACTTGACCCTTGGAGTGTTTCCGTAGTGCAGCACGGCGTGCACACCGGGAACCGCTCGGGCCTTCGAGTCGTCGATGCTCAGGATGCGGGCGTGGGCGTGGGGGCTGCGCAGCACCTTGGCGTACAGCATTCCGCGGGGCTCGATGTCGTCGGTGAAGGCGGGGTTGCCCTTGGCCAGGCGCACCGCGTCGACCTTGACCTCCGGCTTGCCCACCACGGCCATGTCGGGCACCTCGCGGGACGGCACCAGGCGGGGCACGGACTGGGGGG
>VYCM01000126.1 GCA_009843915.1 Acidimicrobiaceae bacterium
ATCCGTCTGAACCACCAACGGCGACGGACACACATCCGACAGATCCATAGCCACCGATTCCGGCTCCACCGCGGCCGGTTCGACCTCAGCGGCCTCAGCGGCGGCTGCCGCGGCGGCTGCAGCCTCCTCAGCCCGAGCGGCGGCTTCAGCGGCCTCGGCTTCAGCGGCAGCCGCTTCGGCCTCGGCCTCTGCCAGGGCCGCCTCGAGCTCGGCGACGATCTCGGGGTCTACGGTTCCCTCGGCCGCGGCCATGGCCTCGTCGAGGGCCGCCTGGGCCTCAGCCGCGGCGGCCGCGGCCTCGTCAGCCCGAGCGGCGGCCGCATCGGCCTCAGCCTGGGCCGCATCGGCATCGGCCTGGGCCGCGGCGGCCTCGGCTTCAGCGGCGGCCGCGGCGGCCTCAGCCGCGGCGGTGTCGGCACCCGTAGTGCCGTCATCGCCGTCGTCGCCGCATGCGGCGGCCACGAGGCCGAGGACCAGCAGGACCGTAATCCAGCGCAGTGTCTTCCTGTGTCTCACGTGCTCCCTCCCGGGGATTCGCCCCGGCCCGCGCCGGGTCGCGTGTTTATCGACATGAAGGTTTAGCGGCTAGCGCGGCCTCTCGCCAATGCGAGCCTCAGACCGTCACTTCTGAACGGTCTCGTGCCACTTGCCGATTATGAGGTTCTGCAACCACCCGAAGGTCCAGAACACCACTATGCCGAGCGCTGACGACATCATCACTGCGGCCAGCAGTTCCTCGCCGTTCAGGTTGTTGGCGTAACGCCTGAGCAGCTGGCCGATGCCGACCTCGCCGCGGCCGAAGAAGAAGTCGCCGACGATGGCGCCGATGACCGACAGCCCGGCCGAGATCCGCAGGCCTGCGAAGATGGCCGGCAACGCCGCCGGGAACATGAGCTTGCGCAGGCGCGTGACACGGTTGGAGTGGTGAAGCGTGAACAGGTCGTGCATGGACCTGTCGGCCGACAGCAGCCCGAACAGCGTGTTCATGATGATGGGGAACAGCGAGATGATGATGCACACCACCACCCGCGACGTCTGCCCGTAGCCCCACCAGAAACCGATCAGGGGCACGATGGCCAGGATCGGTATCGCCTGGAGCGTCACCGCGAACGGGAACACGGCCCGCTCCACGATCTTGGCCTGGCTCATGATCGTGGCCAGGAAGAAGCCGATCGAGATGGCGATGGCCAGCCCCATCAAGGCGACCTTGGTGCTCGACCAGAGCCCCGAGAGCATCTCGGTGAAGTTGGCCGAGTCGAGGAACCCGACGTTGACGACGTCGTGCAGCGGCCGCATCAGGAAGCGGCGGCTCTCGTCGATGGCGATGAAGGAGACGTAGTACCAGAACCCGATCACGCCCATGCCCAGCACGAGAGGAGGCAGGATCGCCTCCGCCGCCTCCCGCCGGCGCGACTTCACCCGGTAGGCCTTGGGGGCGTCGTCGGGCAGCTCCGGCGCGAACTGCCCGTCGGCCGGTGCGCTGATGTGCTCCTCGGGCGCGGTGACTGTGCCGGCCTTGGACTCAGGGGATGCTTGCAGGGTCATGAGTGGGAACCTCTCAGGGCCAATGAGACCTCGCCGCTGAGGAGGGCGAAGTCGGGCTCGAACCGCAACTCGGGCTGGCGCGGGTAGCTGAACGGCACGTCGAAGCCGGCCACGATGCGTCCCGGTCGAGCCGACATGACGTACACCTTGGTGCTCATGAACACGGCTTCGCCGATCGAGTGGGTGATGAACAGCCCGGCGAACCCCTCGGATTGGAAGAGCCTCTGAGTCTCCTCGTTGAGGTGCTCGCGGGTGATCTCATCCACCGCGCCGAAGGGTTCGTCGAACAGGAACAGCGGCGGTTTCAGGGTGAGGGTGCGGGCCAGCGAGGTCCGCATCTTCATGCCGCCCGACAGCGACTTCGGGTAGTGGTTCTCGAAGCCGGTAAGGCCGACGAGCTCAATGGCTGCGGTCGACAGTGACCGGCGTTCGCCGGAGTCGAAGCCGTGCAGCTCGGCAAAGAGCTCCACGTTCTGGCGCACGGTGCGCCACGGCAGCAGCGTGGCGTCCTGAAACACATAGCCCAGACGGTCCCGGTCGACCTCTACGCTGCCGGCGGTGGGCTCCAGCAGGCCCGAGGCGATTCGCAGCAGGGTGGACTTGCCGCACCCGGAAGGGCCGACGATGGTCACGAACTCGCCCTTGGCGATCGAGAGCGTGACCTCTCGCAGCGCTTCGGTTCCGTCGGGGAACACCATGCCTATCCCCTCGAAGGACAGGGCACCGTTTGTGGTCGCGGTGGTCACCAGATCCGTCTCCCCCTTCGTGGCCGACGATGCTGACAGTTGATGATCGCAGCGGAGACCATACAGTACCGCCACCAGCCATTGACCAGACCGGGTAGCGAATCGTGAGAGTCCTCCTGCTAGACGGCTACGACCCCGCTGATCCCGACGGCCGCACAGTCGATGAGGCGGTGGAGGAACTGCATGCCGGGCACCACGAGGTCGACCTGCTCCGCCTGCACGACTTCAACCCGGTGATGTCGCCGGCCGAACGGGTCGCCTACCACAGCGATCAGCCCGTGATCTCCGACGATGTTCGCGACTCCGCTGATCGCTTGAAGCTCGCGGAGGCGCTTCTGTTCTGCTATCCCACGCTGGCGTTCAACGTGCCGGCGACCATGAAGGGCTGGCTTGAGCGGGTGCTGGTGCCCGGGGTGGCCTTCGTGTTCGACGACAAGCACCGCGTCAGGCCCGGCATGCAGAACATCCGGCGGATCGGAGCGATCACAACGAGCCCGCACGGTCGGCTGAGGAGGCTGCGGTCCCGCGACGCGGGCAAGCGGACCACGGCCCGCACCTTGCGGCTCAGCGCCCACAAGCGCTGCCGCACCACCTTCGTGTCCGTGCCCACCCCAGCCGACAACAAGGGCATAGCCAAGATCCGCAAAGCCTTACGCCGCTGGTAAGAGTCGACTCGAATCGAGCCGACCAGAACACGGGCGATCCGGCAAGGCCGGGGGGTGGCGACGGGTCCGGGCGGCCGACAATGGGGCGAAGCCCCGTCGGCCGGACGGAGCCCGGCGACAGGACCCGCCGGCCGGGAGGGCCTGCTCGCGATCAGGGCAGAAGAGGCAGTACTTCCTCGGCGATGCGGTGCAGATGCTCCTCGACCTCTTCGTAGCGGTCGCCGGGCATGGCCGGGAACAGCAGCAGGTTCTCCAACCCAATCTGCTCGTCGTACCAGTTGATCGTCTCGGCCACGTCCTCGGCCCTTCCCACCAGGCACATCTTCTGGTCGATGGACTGCTCCAGGGTGGGTATCAGCCCCGGCTTGGCCGGCTTGCCGTCGGGACCCATGTAGCCCTTGCTCCACCCGTAGGGACCGAGGAACTTCCAGAACTCGTCGTGGCCCTTGCGCACCGACGCCACCGCGTCCTCATGGCTGTCGCCGACCCGCACGTTGAGCACCAGCAGGCGGTGCTCGCCCCGGTCCAACTCACGGCCGTGCTCGGCTGCGTAGATCTCCGCGAACTTCTCCCAGCGCATCTTCACGAAGGAGTGGTGGTTGTTCCAGAACACGCCGCCCCAACCGCAGCGGGGCACCTGCTCCAGGGTCGGGGGCGAGGTGATCGCCTGCCAGATCTCGTAGGGGTACAGCGGGCGGGGCACCAGCGACAGCTCGGTCACGAACCCGCCGCGGTCGGGGATCCCCGCCGGCGGGAAGTCATAGACATCGCCGTGGAAGCTGAACGTGTCGTTGTTCAACGCCAGGCGGATGACCTCCATGGCCTCGTCGAACTGCTTGCGGTTGAACTCGTCCGCCGCGGCCTTGTCGGGATTGTCGAAGCTGCCGATCTTGGTGCCCAGCGTCTCAGCCTCGCGCGGCACCGTTCCCCTTCCGACGCCGAGGATGCCCCGGCCCCCGGAGACGTTGTGCATCGTGGCGAAGTCCTCGGCCAACCTGAGCGGATGCCACTGCGGCACGATGTTGAACGCCATCCCGATGCGGATCTGCTCGGTGCGCTCGGCCAGGATCGTGCCCACCAGGATCCCGTTGGGGATCACCTCGTAGCCCTCGTGCTGGAAGTGGTGCTCGGTCAGCCAGTACGAGTCGAAACCCAGCCGGTCACACACCGCGCCGGCATCGATTATCTGCTCGGTGGCGCGCCACACCTCCTTGGAGCTGTAGCGGCGGTCGGTGGGAGCCGGTGGGCCCGCGCCGGCGTCGGGGAACTCGACCCCGCCGAATAGGAAGACCCCGGTGCGCACGACCCCTACTGTAGAACCCGATTCAGCAGTCGCGGATCACCCGGTAGGCCCGCATGGTGGCCTCCCGGCACCACTGGCCCATGGCCTCGTCGACGGCCTCGACGTCGGCGGGCGGCACGGCGTCCCAAGCCTCCATCGACTCCCACCGGATCACCGCGTGCACTCGGCCGGGGTCGCCTTCCTCCACCCACATCTCCTTGCCGATGAAGCCCGGGCAGCTTTCGAGGTAGCGGCTCCAATGCTGCTCCTCGACGGTCAGCCACTCTTCGAGCTCGTCGGGGGCGACCTCGAAGGTGAGGAACTCGATAACCATCGGTTTCAGAGTAGAGCGAAGGGCGGCGTAGGGTGAGGGGATGACTGGAGCCGTCTGCGATCTTCGCAGCTACATGGAGGTCGCCGAGGCTGCGGGGATGCTTAACCGCATCTCGCGTCCGGTGAGCCTCGAGCACGAGCTGGCCGATGTGGCGGCCGCGCTGGAGCGCTCCGACGCGGGACCGGCGCTGTTCGAGGCACCCAAGGACTCGCCGTGGCCGATCTTCTCGGGCGCGGTCAGCAGCCGGCGCACCGCGGCGCTGGCCCTGGGCTGCGAGCCCGACGAGGTGGTGGACCGCATGGGCCACGCCCTCGAGCCCGCCAACGGGGTGCCGACCGCTCGGGTGGACTCGGCGGCATGGCACGACGACTGCATGACCGGCGACGACGTGGACCTGGCCGCCATTCCTATCCCCACCCACTCGCGGGGCGACGGCGGCGCCTTCATCACCGGCGCTGTGAGCGTGACCAAGGACCCGATCAGCGGGCGGGGGAACCTGTCGTACAACCGGATGCTGATGCTGGACCGCAACGTTCTGGGCTTCAACGTCAACGAATGGCGCGACGTGGGCACGTTCATGCGCAGCCGGCCCGACCCCGGCGCGCCCTTCGACGTGGCCCTGGCCATCGGCCTCGACCCGGCGGTGATGATCGCGGCCGGGGTGCGCACGCCGGTCGACGAACTGCTGATCGCGGGCGCCCTGCGGGGCCGGCCGGTCGAGGTGTGCCGGGGGCGGACCGTCGACGTGGACGTGCCGGCGCACGCCGAAGTGGTGATCGAGGGCCGGATCCGGCCCAACCAGCGGGCCGACGAGGGGCCGCTGGCCGAGTTCCACGGGTATCACGGCGAGATGTGGCCCAGCCCCACGGTCGAGGTGACCGCCGTCTCCTGGCGCCACAGCCCCATCTACCAGACGATCATCCCGGGGTGGTACGAGCATGTGTTCATCGGCAACGTGCTGCCCCGCGAGCCGCTGCTGCGCCGCTTCGTGCGCCACATCGACCCCGGCGCCGACGTCCACATCCCGCCCTACGGCAACGGGTTCCTGGCCGTGATCCAGATCGACCGCGACAACCCGGGCACGCCCAAGAACCTGGCCATGGCCGCCATGGCGGCCCACATCAACATCCGCAACGTGATCGTGGTGGACCGCGACATCGACGTCAGCCAGCCCTCGGAGCTGCACTGGGCCCTCACCAACCGGGTCCACTGGCTCGACGACGTGTTCACCGCCGGCGATGCCCAGGGCCACGAGATGGATCCCACCGCCGACAACCGGGGCGTCGGCACCAAGGTGGGCATCGACGCCACCTACAAGCGGGAGCGCCGCGAGTACGGCGAGCGGGTGGCCTACGCGCCGGTTGATCTGGGGAAGTACCTGTCGTGACGGCCGCGAGTCGAGTCCTCGTCCGCGCCCCGGGGAAGTGCCTGCAGTGAGCGGGCCGCGGCGGGTGGTGGTGGCCGTCAGCGGGGCCACCGGCGTGGTGTACGGCGTCCGGGCCCTGGAGCTGCTGCGCGAAGTCGACGATGTGGAGACCCACCTGGTGATCACCGGGCCCGGCCGCCAGACCCTGGCCTACGAGACCGACCTCGCGCCGGCCGACGTGGAGGCGCTGGCCGACGTGGTGCACGGCTCGCGCGACATCGCCGCGCCGATCTCGTCGGGCTCCTACGCCACCGCGGGGATGATCATCGCCCCGTGCTCGATCAAGATGCTCTCGGCGGTGGCCAATTCCTTCGGCGCCGACCTCGTGTCGCGGGCCGCCGACGTGACGCTCAAGGAGCGGCGGCCGCTGGTGTTGATGGTGCGCGAGACGCCGCTGCATCTGGGCCATCTGCGCCTGATGGTGCAGGCCTCGGAGATCGGAGCCGTGGTGTACCCGCCGGTTCCGGCCTTCTACACCCGGCCGGAGTCGATCGAGGACATAGTGGACCACTCGGTGGTGCGGGCCCTCGAGCATCTGGGTGTCGAGGTCTCCGGCCTCCCCCGCTGGGGCGAGTAGCCCCTTCGTCTCCTCAGGACAGGTTCCTGAGCACGGCGTCGGCGGCGTTTCGGCCCGGGGCGCCCCAGATCCCCGATCCTGGGAATGTGCCTGCGCCCGACAGGAACAGTCCGGGCACCGGCGCCCGGTACCGGCTCAGCTCGCGGCGCCGTCCGAACAGCGACGACAGCGGGGACCCTGCGTATGACGGCGTGTAGCCGCGGCCCAGGAACAGCTCGCGCTCGTAGCGGTCCGGGGTCATGGTCCGGTAGCGGTCGATCGACTTCAGGTATCCCGGTTGAAGGAGTCCGGACCACACCTCCAGCCAGCGGGCCGGCTCCGGCGAGCCGTCCCAGCCGCCCTCCAGGTCGTACGGGGTGAACAGCGCTTCGAGGCTCAGCACGTGGTGGCCGTCGCGGCTGCGCATCGACGGGTCCAGCACCGACGGAACGTTGGCCATCATGGTGGGGCGCTCCGCCACCCGCCCAAGGCTCCGCAGCCGGTGCGCCTCGAGCACCTCGGTCATCGAGGGCGAGATCACGTAGTTCGACTGGGCGGGGTCGCGATCCTCGAAGAGGTCGAGCAGGTCCGAGTCCTCCAGCACCGGGTAGCGGGGGATGTCGGTGATGACCGCGTCGATCTTGGACTGGTATCCCTCCCCGGGCGCTTGCGACCGGGCCCGGTCGACGAAGCGGCGGGCTGACCGGCGCTCGGGATCGGGGAGCCACTGCGACGCCACCACGACCGGGTCGCATGCCGATACCACCGCTTCCGCCGAGACCTCGGTTCCGTCGGCGAGCCGCACGCCCGTCACCTTCTGACCGTCACCCAGCAGGCCGGCCACCGGCGTGCCGCAGCTCAGACGGCCTCCAGCGGCCACAAAGGAGGCCGCCAACGCGTCGGTCAGGGCTCCGCTGCCGCCCACCGGGCGGCCGGTCTTGACCATGTGGCGCATGGCGTAGGCCGCGCCGGCCAGTCCGGTGCCGGCGGCGTCCGGCGGCACCCCCCACACGGAGGGGCCGTTGGAGATGCCCGGCATGACGAGGGCCTCGTCGTCGAAGTACGACCTCAGAACGTCGACCGCGCTGGCCCGGCTCCACTGCAGGAGCCGGGCGCCGCCCCGCCCCCGGCGGGCCAGGACGCGGGCCAGCATGCGCGGCGTGGAGGCCGGTCCGGTGCTGATCTCCAGCGCCAGTTCGGCTACTGGTCGGGCATCGGCGAGGTAGCGGCGGTAGGCCTTGGCCTGGGTGGGACGGTGGCGCCCGATCGACTCGATGGTGCGTTCGCTGTCGTTGAAGAACAGCCACGGCGGGCTGCCGTCGTGGTCCATGTAGACGGTGCTGGGATCGGCTTCCAGGTATCGCAGCCCATGGGCCGCCAGGTCCAGGTCGTCCATGAAGGGCATGGCCCGCACCAGCGTGTGGTCGCAGCTGCAGATGTTGAAACGGGCGTCGAGGTCGCCGACCGTCGAGGCGCAGCCCCCCACTTCGTCGCGGGCCTCCAGCAGCAGGGTGTCCACTCCGGCCCGGGCCAGGTAGGCCGCGCAGATGAGGCCGTTGTGGCCGCCGCCCACCACCACCACGTCGGCGTCGCCGACGGTTCCCGAGCGGCTGGACCCGGCGCCGACCTCCGGGGCGACACCGGCGGCGGTCACGGCGGCGTCGCCGTCGGGTCCCCGTCCGGGCGGACCACCACCGACTCGGTCTGCCGCCGGTCGAGTTCGGCGACCAGGTCCTGCACCTGCGGGTCGTCGGGTTCGGCCCCGGCGACCGCCGCTGTGAACCGGGCGGACTCCGGGACGTTCTTCATCATGCCCACTGGACTGGTCAGCGCCGCCGCGGCCCTCGCCGGAGTGAGCCGCTCGTACGGTGAGCAGCCCGCGGCCGCGGCCACCCGCAGCGGTCGGTGGACCCGGTCGGCGATCACGTAGCCGAGCGCATCGGCGCCGATGCAGGCCACCACGCAGGTGGAGGCGGACGGGATGGGCGGTTCCCACGGTGCAGGAGCGGTGAAGGGACGGCGACGGGCTCCATCGGCCTCAACAACTATGTGATCGGCGGCCCGGTTGGCAAACCAGCGGTCGACTTCGGTGGGCGCGAACCCGAGGGCCTTGCGCTCGTCGGTCGTCCTCCACACCAGCACGGCGTCGTCATGGTCGAGAGCGGAGGCCAGTTCGTCGTCCGTGGGCCCGATCAGGCACGGGAACCCGCCCGTGCGGTCGCATCCCATGCGGGTGGTGGTGGTGAGCAGCGTGCGGGCCGGCAGGCTCCGGCCCAGCGCGAACAGCAGGGTCGTCTTGCCGCCGCCGCCGACCAGGGCCACCAGCGACCGGCGTCCCAGCCCGAGGGCCTCAGCGGCACCGGCCAGGCTGGTGACGCGCACGTTCCTGCCGGCGGGTCAGGTCTCCCGGATCTTGCGGGCGAGCACGACGATCACTGTCACCAGAACGCCCATGATGATGAGCCGCTTGAAGTTCTTCACGGCGCGAAGCGTAGTGGTCCAGCGGGCCACCGCGGCCACGGAAATCTTGGCGGCTGGGCCGCTGGGCCACGACGCCGGTTACCCTGCCGCTCGGAGGTGTCTGAGTGCCTGGTGGGCTCCCCCGCCTTCAAAGCGGGTGGGACGGGCGATCCCCGTCCGGCGGGTTCGATTCCCGTCCACCTCCGCCATTCCTTCCGCCCAATACCGGTGCTGACCTCTGTTGATGCTCTAGGGGCCCTCGCCGGACGCTTCTCTTGGCGTAATCGGGGTGCTAGGACGGCTTCCAGGGGACCACGAACTCGCGTCCGTCATCGCCTTCTGCCGCGGGCAGTGGCGGCATGTTCTGGTGTCGCCACCTGCTGACTTGGGGTGTGTTGCCCTTGCGCTTGTTGCAGTAGGTGTGAGCGGCTTGAAGGTTGTCGAGCTTGTGCAGGCGGCTCTTGAAGCGTGGGCCGTCCATGGCTTTGCCCTTGTGGATGTCAAAGAAGACGAACACCTTTGGCACAACGTGCTCAATGTGCGCGCCCGTCTTTTTCATCTCCGCCGCACACAGCCCGCACCGTCCGCCGTCGCGGTCGTATATGTAGGAGAGCACTCTTCGCCGATGGTCCTCATCCCAGCGGCCGGAGGCGTCAGGCTCATCTGACTCCAAATACCAGCGCCAACCCTTGTCAACAGTCCGAGCGACCTTCATGAGGAATCCCTCAGGCTTGTCATGGGAGTCTGAGCCGGTGGCGCTTTCTGGGGTGCCCCGAGCGTCATCCGCATCGGCTGGAGCCTCGGCCTCGTAGGGAAGAATCGCGCGGCATCTCGGGAACTCCGAACACCCCCAGAATTCGCTGCCCGCGTTCGCACCCCGACGAGCCGTGCGCTTCACCATGGGCTGGCCGCACTTCGGGCACTGCGGAGTCTCCTCGGACATGTCCGCTGAACTTACCCGTCTGCTAGCCACTCCCTGATCGTGTGACGCCGCTCTCCCGCAGCCCGAGCAATCTCAGACACCTCAACTCCGGCTTCGAACGCCGCCTTGGCGGCGGTCACCTTCGCCTGGTGGGCCCGCTCGGTCTCGTCCGCCAGACGCGCCAGCGCGTCGTCGTGGGTCTGTGTGGCGTCCGTGTCGTGGCTGCCAGAATCCTCGTCCGCCCACACGGAGTCGTCCTCGCTGGTCACGGTCCGCACGGTCGCGGCGAATCCGCTGCTCACTCGCTCGCCGAACTGCTTCGCCGCGCGCCCCGCGGACGCACCAGCCGACGCGACCGCCGCCCCAGATGAGCGAGCGATACGTTTCGCGGCCTGTCCGGTGGATACGCCTGCCGACGCGACCGCCGTCCCAGATGAGCGAGCAGACCGTCTTGCCCGCTCGGCAACCGCACCGGCGACAGCTACCGCCGCCCCGGCACGCGCCGCTGTCTTCAGAGACCGCTTCCCTATCACCGATGACTCTCCTGCGCGCTTGAGGTTGAACCTGGCGAAATCTAACCCACCGAACGCCGAGCATCACGCGGCGCGTAGCTCCACTTGTATGTGATTATCTTCATAGGTTGTTTGTATGTGTGCCTGCTGTATACGGTGCAGCGTTCAATCAGGGCTGGGACACGACGCGTTGTGTTTCGGCCCCGAGCCCATGAGAGGTAATGCGGGTAAACCGTAGACGCATCGTCAAGGTCGCGGTCGCATCGTCGCTGGTGCTCGGGTTCTGGGCGGCGGTTCTGCCCGGTGTCGCCGGCGCAGCACAGGCCGGCGATGCGCCGTCGCCTGGCTATCCGGACATCCAGTTCATTCTCAACTCGTTCTCGTTCCTGGTGTGGGGCGTGCTCGTGATGTGGATGTGCGCCGGGTTCACGATGCTCGAATCGGGCTCGGTCCGCACCAAGAACGCCTCCATGATCTGCCTGAAGAACGTGGGGATCTACTCCATCGCCGCGCTTGCGTACTTCGCGGTGGGCTACAACCTTATGTACGTCGATGTCGACGGCTTCATGGGCACGTTCCGGTTCCTGACCGGCCCCACCGAGGCCGAGGCGGCCCTCTTCGACGGGGCGACGGGTCGCATGGACGAGATCGTGGGTAACGGGCATTCTGCGATGTCGGGATGGTTCTTCCAGGTGATGTTCGTGGCAACCACCGCGTCGATCGTCTCCGGGGCCATCCTCGAGCGGGTCAAGCTGTGGATGTTCTGGGCCTTCACGCTGGTGCTCACCGCCTTCATCTATCCGATAGCCGGAGCGTGGGCGTGGGGCGGGGGCTGGCTCGGCGAGCAGGGCTTCCAGGACTTCGCCGGCTCGACGGTCGTGCATGTCACCGGCGGATGCGCCGCGCTGGCTGCGCTGCTGGTAGTCGGGCCCCGCCGCGGCAAGTTCCGGCCGGACGGCACCGTGAAGGCCACCCCGCCCTCCAACGTGCTGGTAGTGACGCTGGGCGTGTTGATCCTGTGGTTGGGGTGGTTCGGGTTCAACGGGGGGTCGCAGCTGGCGCTGTCAACTCCGGCGGACGTGGTCATGATGAGCAGCGTTCTGGCGAACACCAACCTGGCGGCGGCCGGTGGCCTGGTCGCCGCCGTTGTCGTCGCCCGCCCGATCTTCGGTCGGCTGGGCCTCGCTTCCAGCCTCAATGGCGCATTGGCCGGGCTGGTGGCGATCACTGCCGGTCCGAACATCGCCAGCAGCGGGTGGGCGGTCGTCATCGGCGCGGTGGGCGGCCTGCTCTGCTCGGTGGCGACCAAGCTGATGGAACGGCTGAGGCTGGACGACGTGGTCGGCGCCATTCCCGTGCACCTGGTCTCGGGCATTTGGGGGACGCTGGCTGCGAGCATTGCGGCAGGCGCCGACTTCGGTGTGCAGCTGTTGGGTGTAGCGTCGGTCGCGGCATTCTCGTTCACGGCTTCGTTCATTGTGTGGAAGACGCTGGACCTCGCGGTCGGCATGCGCGTGTCCAGCGATGTCGAGTACGTCGGGCAGGACGTCGGGGAGCTCGGCATCGAGTCGCACCCCGAGTTCGTCCTGGTTCCCGAGGACTACGAGGACTACCGGGGGCCGCTGCCCGGTCGTGGTCCACGCAGGCGGCGGGGACGGTGGCCGGACGAGCCTGGGCGGCCCGCGGGCGCAATGGATCCGCGCCTAGCGGCGATGCATCCACCCGGCTGGCCCGCCCCGCCGGGCGCCGCTCCAACGGGCCATCCCCAACCAGGCACCACCCCACCGGGACAACCCCGACCACCCGGCTGGCCCGCCCGGCCGGGCGCCTCTCCGCCGGGCCAACCCAGACCACCGGGACAGCCCCCTCCACCAAGCCACCCCACACCGCCCGCCGCGACCCCACCCCCCCCGCCCCGGCC